>JADZET010000232.1 GCA_020850375.1 Phycisphaeraceae bacterium
GGTCGAATAGGAGTAACCGTGTGTGGCCGCGCAATCCCCCTCCGTCTTTCTACTCCCATCCACCTAGATCATACATCAAACCTCGGGGAGTGGAACCCCCGGAGGAAGTTTTTTCGAAGATTTCTCGGGGAATCCGGACCGTTCTGTACGACATTACGGCTTGGGGTCAGCGAGTCATTCGACGATGGGCAAGTCCGGTGAGATTCAGGAGATGGCCATGCATTATTCTTGTGTTATCAAGAGCTTATAATCTTACTCCGCGGTCACAAATAACGATGGGTGGTGTGATCGATCTTCCCATGCGATCGACGGTGAAGGCTAGAAGACCTCCTCGCACCCAGGAATAGACCCGAAACGGGGGTCCGGGGTCACGGGAATGAAATACCCGGTCTGATAATTTGGGTAGAGACGGACGGCGTTCACTTGTAGGCAACGCCGTCGATTTCGATGGTCTAGGCAGTTGAAGGGACGCGGAAGCTCAGACCGAGGTGGTGACCAGAGGTACCGGAGCGGAGATTGGTTCCTGGGCAATTTCCGCCGTCACGGGCTCGGACGCGGGGCGGGCGATGGTCTGGCGGCGGATCTTGTCCTGAAGACGAAGCAGTCCTTCGATCAAGGCCTCGGGCCGGGGCGGGCAGCCGGGGACATAGACGTCCACCGGGACGACCAGGTCCACGCCCTTGACCACGTGGTAGCCGTGCTTGAAGTAAGGGCCCCCGCCGACGGTGCAGGCGCCCATGGCCATGACGTATTTGGGGTCGGGCATCTGGTGGTAGAGCCGGCGGAGCCGGGAGGCCATCTTATAGGTGACCGTGCCGGCGACGATCATGAGGTCCGCCTGGCGGGGGGTGGCGCGGAAGGCGCCGGCCCCGAAGCGGTCGACGTCGAAGCGGGAGGCCGCGAAGGCCATCATCTCAATGGCGCAGCACGCCAGGCCGAAGGTCATGGGCCAGACGGAGGAGCGGCGGGCCCAATTGATGGCCCAGTCGACGCTGGTGATGATCAGGCCGTCCTCGAAGCGGTTCTCAATCCAGCTCATGGGGGCTCCTCGATCAGACCGTAACATTGTAGAGTCGATCCGTGATTTAGGACAGGCGGCTCGGGTCTGACGATCGATGCCCCCGGGGCAGTCGCCGGCGGGGGCGTTAAACTCTGTCCGTGGTCGAGAACGGGATCGGCGAGCACGAGACAAGGCCCAGGTCGCCAGGCGGCTGGCGCTGGCTGCTGCTGTCATGCCGTCGGGCGGTGGTGACCGGGGCGGCCGCGGTGGCGGTGATCGTGGCGCACGGCTTTGATCAGCCGGTGCTGCCGACCGAGTTGGGCCATCGTCTGCTGCTGGGCCTGATCGCGATCTATCTCCTGGACCTCTGGGCCTCGTGGTGGCGACGGTGGACGCCGGGGCGCTTGCCGATCCGCAGTTGGGACCTGGTGCTGCCGGCGCTGGCCGGTGTGTCGGGTGCGGCGGCGGAGTTTGGGGTGGGCCAGGGGTGGGGATGGCTGTTCCAGGGCCTGCTGGTGTGGCTGGCGTTTCGCGAGGTGTGGCGGCTTTACGTGGTGGGCGTGCGGGTGATGGACCGGCCGGGGATGCTGCTGCCGCTGAGCTTCCTGAGTCTGGTCGTGGTCGGGACGCTGCTCCTGAAGCTGCCCGTGGCCGCGGCGCCGGGCCGGCAGATCGGCTGGATCGACGCCCTGTTCACCATGACCAGCGCGGTGTGCGTGACGGGACTGACGGTGCGGGACACGGCCACGGCCTTCTCGCCGATCGGGCAGGGGATCATCCTGCTGTTCATCCAGCTAGGCGGCCTGGGCATCGTGACCTTCGGCACGATGTTCGCTCTGGTCGGCGGCCAGCGTCTATCGCTGCGGGAGAACGTGAGCCTGAGCCAGATGCTCAGCGACCAACCGCTGTCTCGGATCACGACGCTGGTGCGGCTGGTGGTGATCACCACGCTGGGGCTTGAGATCGTCGGCGCCTTGCTGCTGATGCGGGCCTGGGGGCCTGAGGTGGCGTTGTGGGACCGGGCGTGGCTGTCGGTGTTCCACTCGGTCAGCGCCTTCTGCAACGCCGGCTTCTCGCTCTTCTCCGACAGCTTCGAGGGGTATCGCCACGCGCCGTCGATTCACGCGGTGATCGTGCCGCTGATCGTGCTCGGCGGCCTGGGCCTGCCGGTGCTCGACGACGTCTGGCGGATCGTGTGGCAGCGTCTGCGCCGCCGTCGGGGCAAGCAGCGCATGGCGAGTGAGAGGCTGCCGCGTCTGTCACTGCACACGAAGCTGGTGCTGGTCACGACGATCTCGCTGTACATCGGGGGCACGTCGCTGATCCTCTCCGGCCAGGTGGCGAGGTACTTCGACCCGACGGTGGTGGCCAACAAGCAGGACCTCGGCCCCCTGACGGCGACGAAGGTCGGGGCGATGGCGGCCGACGCGAGCTTCATGGCCGTCTCCGCCCGGACGGCGGGGTTCAACACCATCCCGATGGACGAGTTGCGGCCGGCGGGGCTGTTCGTCCTGATGATGCTGATGGTGGTGGGGGCCTCGCCCGGCGGGACGGGCGGGGGGATGAAGACCACGACGCTGGCGCTGCTGGTGCTTTCGGTGCTGGCCACGGCGCGGCAGCGTGAGCAGGCCGAGGCCTTTGGACGGTCGATCAGCGACAGCCTGGTGCGCCGCGCCGCGACGCTGGCGCTGGCCTTCGTGGGGGTGGTGGCGCTGGCGACGCTGCTGCTGCTGATCACCGAGCCGTTCCCGTTCCTCAAGGTGCTGTTCGAGGTCGTCAGCGCCGCCTCGACGACGGGGCTGTCGCTGGGGATCACGTCGGATTTGACGAGCTTCGGCAAGCTGGTGATCGTGGTGACGATGTTCCTGGGGCGCGTCGGGCCCCTGACGCTGCTGGCGGCGCTGTTCGTGCGTAAGCCGTCGGGGCAGGATTATGCGTACCCCCAGGAGGGCGTGATCCTGGGGTGATCGGCGGGCTCGATCGTGTGTTCGTGCAGTGACCCTGATGGAGGATTGGTCGCATGGCCGCAAGCAGGCGATTCGCGGTGATCGGTCTGGGACGCTTCGGCAGCCGCCTGGCCGCGGGGTTGGCGATGGCCGGGCAGGAGGTCATCGCCATCGACAAGCAACGCGAGCCGGTCGAGCAGATCCGCGACCGGGTCGACCTGGCCATCGCCCTGGACGCCACGGACGAGCAGGCGCTGCTGACGCACGGCATCGACAAGGTCGACGTGGCGGTCGTCGGCATCGGCGACATGTTCGAGGACACGGTGCTGGTCACCCGCATCCTCAAGGACCTGGGCGTCGGCCGCGTCTACGCCCGGGCGGTGCGGCCGATCCAGGACCGCATCCTCCGCCGTGTCGGGGCCGACGATGTGATCAGCCCCGAGAACGAGTCGGCCGACCGTTGGGCTCACCGGCTGATGACGCCGCAGTTCCTCAACCAGTTCGAGCTCGAGGACGGCTACAGCATCGTCGAGATGACCACGCCCCCCTCGTGGGTGGGCAAGGCGCTGAGCGAGCTGCGTCCCAACCGCAAGTTCGGCGTGCACGTGCTGGCGCTCAAGGTCAAGGGCGAGGGCCGGACATCGCTGCAACTGCCCGACCCGGATCAGGCCCTGACGTCCGACGCGGCCCTGCTGGTGATGGGCCGCGACAAGGACCTGGCCAAGCTGCCCAGGCAGGAAGGATGAGCATGGAAGCGATGAACAAGCGGGACATGGCCGATTTCCGGGGCGGTCGGGCGCACCTCTGGGACCTGCCCTGGTTCCGCGACGTGCTGACGCTCGCGGCTGTGGCGGTGACGCTGCTGGCGGCGTGGCAGGTCTGGGCCATCCTGGCGCCGGTGCTGATCGGGCTGGCGATGGCGTACCTCTTCGACCCGCTGCTGAGCGTGCTCGAGCGGCGATGCCGGGTGCCGCGCCTGGTTTCGGCGATCGTGCTGCTGCTGCTGGTCTTGGCGGTGGTGGGGATCGGCCTGGCGCTCTTGATGCCGGTGCTGATCGAGCAGGCCCGCGATCTGGGCCGGAACATGCAGGAGTACGCCAACTGGCTCTCGTCGAAGGTGGGGATGGACTGGCAGGGTGTGATGGACTGGTTGCAGAACCACCTGCTGGCGGTGGCGTCGGGCTCACCCGATACAAACAGCGGCCAGTCGTCGGCGATCGTCTCGACGACGCAGCCTGCGGCGACGCAGGCCGCCACGCAGCCGACCGCCGGTCAGGCGGCGGGCCTTTTCGGCCGCTGGGCCGGCATGGCGGCGCAGGGCCTTGGCCGCGGCCTGGGCGTGCTCGGGGCGGTGATCGGCGTCGGCTCCTACCTGGTGCTGGCGGTGGTCATCACGGTGTTCTGCTTCGTGGTCTTCGCGTGGCGTCTGTCGCGGATGGTGGCCTGGACGCTGGTGACGATCCCGGGGGTGAGCCACCCCAGGACGCTGCACGTCCTGGGCCGGATGGACAAGGCCGTGTCGGGCTTCATCCGCGGGCGGATGATCCAGTCGCTGGTCATGGGCGCGATCCTGAGCGTGGGCTGGATGCTCGTGGGCGTGCCCTATTGGCTGCTGCTGGGCGTGCTCGGCGGCTTGATGAACATGATCCCCTACGCCGCGAGCCTGGTCTGGCTGGTGGCCGTGGGAGCGACGGTGCTCGACGGGGCGACCAGCAGCGAGGGCCTACACTGGATGCACCTGGTGCTGCCGACGCTGATCTACTTCGGGGCTCAGCTCCTCGACGGTTGGGTCGTTGAGCCGATCGTGCAGGGCAAGGCGACGAACCTCGACCCGCTGACGGTGCTGCTGGCCGTGCTCATCGGCGGGTCGCTGCTGGGGGTGGTGGGGATGGTGCTCGCGATCCCGGTGGCGGCCTGCCTGAAGATCCTCGCCGAGGAGGTCTGGGTGCCGGGCCTGCGCCGGCGGGCGGCGGTGAACGCCGGCTCGACCCCGGACACACCTGGCGACGGATCTTCCGCTCCTCCACGTCAACCGTCTTGACACTGCCGGGGGCGGGGTAAAATGGCGTGGTCGGGTGTTTTTTTGTCCCGTTCGGGTGTGATGCGATGGCCAAGATCCCACTGTCTGAAGCTGATTTTTTCGCCAAGCTCGAGGGCCTCGAGCTCGAGGCCCGTCGCCTGGCGCGCAAACGTGACGCGACGACCAAGCCCGAGGAGCGTCGGGTGGCTGAGCAGCAGGTCAAGGAGGTCGAGGACAAGATCGCGGCGCTCAAACGGCTCTATCAGCCTTGAGACTCGCCGGGAACTCATGGCCGGCCCAATGGTCCATGGGCTGAGCCCGCTCCCTCGGAATCCGGTCGCGGAGGTGTGGCATGTCTCATGGCACGCGATGGCTGGGCGTGTGTGCGGCCCTGTCGTTGATGATCGGGCCGGCGAAGGCACAGGACGTCTCATCGCGCATCGCGCAGGTCCGCGTCGAGCGGGCCGCGCAGGCGATGGCGCAGGACGAGGCGCGGCTGCTGGCCCAGGTCGAGGTGCGCCTGGCCTCGCCGATCGGGCCGGTTCAGCTCTCGAACGTCCCGGCCCGCGAGGCCCTGTCGTGGTGGCGAAGGACCACGGGCCTGCCGCTGGTCGTCGACTGGCGGGCGCTCCGGATGGCGGGCTTTGATCCCTCCTCGCCGGTGACGATCCAGCTCGAACGCGTCCCGGCCAAGCAGGTGCTCGAGCTGATCACCGACCAGATGGCCGCCTCGTCGACGGGCCTGACGGGCGAGCCGACGTCGCTGGTGATCGACTGGTCGGCCTGGTACGTGCGGGTGATGACCAAACAGGAGGCCAACCAGCGTCTGGTGACGATGGTCTACGACGTGGGCGAGGCGGTGCACGAGGCGCCGAGCTTCGCCGACGCGCCGCGCATGGACCTGAGCAGCGCGTTATCGACCGGCGGCGACGGCGGCGGCGCGACGTTCGAGCAGAATGACGCGGCCGAGTCGCCACCGACCAAACAGCAGCGAGGCGAGCGCCTGGCCGAGGTGGTCCGGCAGATGGTTGAGCCGACGGTCTGGCGTGAGAGCGGCGGGCCGGCGAGCGTGCGCTACGACCAGGGCAAGCTGATCGTCAGCGCCCCGATGTACGTGCAGCGTCAGATCGGCCGGGCCGTTCCGGGGGTTCAGGGGGTTCCGGGGGCGTCACAGGTGGGGGTGGCCGGCGGAGGGACGCGGGCGATCTACACGGGCGTGGTCGGCGCCGGCGACCCGCGTTATGTGGGGATCACCGGGGGCTCGGCGACGGCCGCGCCTCCGACCACGATGCCCTCCTACGAGTCATCCGCTCCGTCGTCGATGCCCCGAACGTCGAATGGCGTGGCGGGCATCGACCCACAGCCCGCCGCCCCCGTGGCGAGGCGGGCGTCGCCCTAAGAAGCAAGACTGGGGTGATTGTGTCAGCGACGCCGGCGGCTGATCAAGAGCGTGCCTCCCAGGGCGATCAGCGTCAGGCCGGCCGGCTCGGGGACGATGGTGATGAACGCGGCGTCGGAGCCGAACTCCACGCGCACGCCGTTCTGATACAGGAAGTCCAGGTCCGTCAAGTCTTCGCTGAGCGTCAGGGTGATGATCACCTCGTTGGAGATCGCGCCGAGTCCGCCGAGGGCGACGATCGGCGGGCTGGCGACCACGCCGCCCTGCGGCCCGTCGACCGAGGCCGGCCCGTCGAGGTTCGCCCCGCCGAAGGGCGTGGCGACGGCGGCGTTGGCACTGGCGAAGTTGGCCAGAGCGCCCGTGCCGTCCGTGTTGCCGTACCCCCATTCACCCGACACGTCATACCCCGGGCCGTAGGCGCCGGTGCTGAAGTTGACCGACGCGCTGCCCGGGCCGATGACGACCGTGCCGTCAAGGATCATCGGGTCGCAGTCGCAGTCGTAACCCGGCACGCCCAGGTCGAAGCTGATGCCCGTGAGGATCTGGCCGGCGTTGTCGATCCCGCCGGGTGCGGCGGTCGAGGTGTTGCGCAGGCGGATCACCAGCGTGTCGGGCGTCGGCAGGCTGAACTCAGCCTCGGCCGAGAGCCCGGGCAGGCCGGGATCTGAGAAGACAAACAGCGCCGCCGAGGCGGACCAGGACAGCCCGACAGCCACGACAAGAACGATGCAGAATATGCAGCGCACCTTTCTCTCCTCCTTTTGGCCGCCTGGAACCGGCGGCCCGACATGTTCCCTGCACCAGCGGAACCTTTCTCCATATTTAGAATACAGGCTCTTCAACAAAGAAGTCAACAACAAGTTCCTGTGGGTGAAGGAATCGACATGGCCCTTCGTTGAGCCCCCGCATGAGCTGTACAGTCTTGTGAAAAAAAGAGTTGGGTGCGAGACCGGGTCGCCCTAGTCCTGCGGCTTGTCGGTCGCCGAGGGATCGGGGCGGGAGATTGGGGCACCCGGGCTGGCAGGCAGGGTAATTTGCTCAGGGGACAGATGCGACTCGATCCACTGCACGATCTTCGTCGTCGGCTCGCGGTCATACTTCCAGTCGTCGAGCACGATCCGCCTGCCCTGTTGGTCGTGGACAATGGCGATCCCCTTGGACTGCCAGCGGCGTTCGTCGAGGCGGACGATCTGGGTCAGGTCGAAGCGTCTGCCGCGGCTGGTCGACAGCACGTTGTTCTCGAGCGCCACCCAGCGTTTGGCGTGCGACAGCAGCGCCAGGCCGATCCACGCCGCCAGCGGCAGCAGCGCAAAGCCCAGCACGCGCTGCACAAGAATATCGTTGTTCGAGCGAGCCTTGCCGGGCGCCGGGCCCGAGAAGCTGACGGGCCAGCCGTGCTGCTCCGCGACGTTCTGCCATTCGCTCGTGACCAGGTCCTGATTGTCGGGGTAGGTCTGCTGGATCTTGAGATAGGCCTCGAGCATCTGGTTCTGTCGGGGGTAGGCCACGTAGCCGTCGTGCAGGAACCAGGCCGAGCCCGCCAGGCAGGCGAGCGTCAGGATCTGCAGCCGCAGGAGATAACCTTGCCGGATCTTGGCCTTGATGGGCGAGGCGGTATCCATAAAGGCTTATCCTACCTTATCTGAGCAGCTATGGGGGGAGCGTGATTTACGGCAGTTGGCGGATGGTGCGGTCCCACCATCGGTCGACGCGCTGCCGGGCTGTGGGGGGTAATGCACGCAGGCGATCATAGCCGCCCCGGCTCGCCGGCTGCACGGGGATGCGCGGCAGGCCGCGCTCCTCGGCGAACGCCCAGGTGAGAAAGGCGTTGGTCTCCTGGATCATCCGCAGGCGGATGTCCACCAAGCCGCGGCGTCGGGTGAACAGAGCGGGCACGGGCCAGGGGAGCACGGCAACATCTCCTCGGGGCGTGGGGATGCGGGTGACAGCGGTTGCCTGAGTTTAGATTGTTCGGCCGTTTGGGCCAAGTGATCACAGAAAAAAAGCTGTTGCACACGGGCGGATGATGCTCATCGCGCGTCCTGGGCTTGCACGTCGGCCGCCATGGTTGGGGCCGGGTCGGCCGGCAGGGCGTGGGTGATCCATCCACCGCCGATCAGACGCTGCTCGTGGTAGCAGACGACCGCCTGGCCGGGGCTGACGGCGGACTGCGGCCGGTCGAAATGGACCTCGAGCGCATCGGCCCCCTCAGCGCGGACGACGGCGGGCGTCGGCGGACTGTTGGCCCGGATCTTGACGGTGCAGGGCGTGAAGTCGGTGGGCGGGTCGATCAGCCAGTTCGTCTGGCCCGCCCGCAGGCCGGCGGAGAAGAGGTTCACCCGCTGGCCGATGGTGATGCTGTTCGCCGCCGCGTCCTTGGCCACGACGTAGATGGGATATCCCACGGCCAGGTTCAGCCCGCGCCGCTGGCCGACGGTGAAGTGCTGGTGCCCCGGGTGCTCGCCGATGGTCCGGCCGTGCGTGTCGAGGATCGGCCCGGGTTGGACCTTGTCCGGCGAGTGTTTCCGCACCAGCCGGGCGTAGTCGTTGCCGGGGACGAAGCAGATCTCCTGGCTGTCGGGCTTGTCGTGCACGGGCAGGCCATGCTCCAACGCGATCTGCCGGACGCGGCTCTTGTGCAGGTCGCCGATCGGCAGCAGGACGCGGTCGAGCGTCGCCTGGTCGAGGCCGAACAGGACGTAGCTCTGGTCCTTGCCGTGGTCGAGCCCGCGGAGCAGCATGGCCCGCCCGCTTTGAGGGTCGGGCGCGGTGCGGGCATAGTGCCCGGTGGCGACGAAGTCGGCGTCGATGGACCGGGCGTAGTCCAGCAGCTTGCCGAACTTGAGCCAGTCGTTGCAGCGGACGCAGGGATTGGGCGTGCGGCCGGCGTGGTACTCGGCCACGAAGTAGTCGATGACACGGTGGAAATCCGCCCGGAAGTTGAGCGCATAGAACGGAACGTCCAGGATGGCCGCGACGTGCCGGGCGTCGGCGGCGTCATTGAGCGAGCAGCAGCCCTGGTGCGAGGCGGCGCGGGGCGAGGGCGTGCACTCGGCCTGGGTTGATTCCTCGGCCGGGCCGAGGCGCATGAAGCAGCCGACGACGTCGTAGCCCTGCTGCTTGAGCAGCAGGGCGGCGACGGAGCTGTCAACGCCGCCGCTCATGGCGACGACGACCTTGCGGCCGCGACCTGGGGGAGTGCTGGGCACGGGCTCATTGTAGCGGGGCCGGCTGGGCCGCTTCCGGTCGGAAAAAATCACAATGAAGGTTGCCTTGGCGGGTCGGCGGCCAGTAAGCTAACGCGACGTTCAGACAAGACAGGCGACCATTGCCCTCGACGAACCAGCAAGGAGAGTCCCATGACAGGGTTGCGCAAGGCTTGGCGGATGACCGTGACGGCGACGGCGGCGATGGTTCTGACGATCGGGTCGCCGTCGTGGGGCCAGGACCTGCCGGCCGGGCTGGCCAGCGTGCCGGCCGACAGCGAGGTCGTGGTGATCATCGCCAATCCCCAGGCCCTGGATCAGAAGGTCGCCGACCTGGCCGAGAAGATGGGCGTCAGCGACCCGTCCATGCAGAGCCCGCTGGCCCACCTCAAGCAGGAGATCGGGCTGATCGAGGGCCTCAGGGACGACGCGCCCTGGCTGGCGGTCATCCGGGACGTGCCGATGGCCTCCGAGCCCGACGAGGAGATCGACGAGCTCGAGGAGGACGTCCCCGTGGTCCTGCTGGCGCCGGTGACGGACTACCAGGCGTTCCTCAAGAATTTTCAGGGCGGCGCGATCGAAGAGGGCGTGACCGAAGTCACGATGCACGATGGCACGCTGGGCTACGTCAAGGAGCTCTCGGGCGGCTACGCGCTGCTCGGGGTCTCGAAGAAACTCGTCACGTCCTTCGAGCCCGACAGCGGGGCGATCGAGACCATCAAGGGCCGGATCGGCGCCTCGGGCGTTGCGACCGTCGGTCGCAGCGATGTGTCGATCGTGCTGAACATGGAAACCCTCGGCCCCAAGCTCCAGATGGCGATGAAACAGGCGATGGAGGAGGCCAAGGCGCGTGGTGAGATCACGCAGGAATACGGCGGCGGTCCGGCCGGCCCGATCTCCGGCGAGCAGGCGACGGAGATCGCCCTGAGCCTGACGCAGATCTGGGTGCGCGACCTCCAGGGCGCGGTGCTCGGCGCGGACCTGACCGACCAGGGCGTGGGGTTGTCGACGCTGGGCGTGTGGAAGCCCGGCAGCCCGATGGCCGGGCGGTTCAAGGCCGGCCTCTCGGCCAGCTCACTCATGGCCCGTCTGCCCAAGACCGCCTACATGTTCGCCGGGGCCGTCAACGCCAAGGCCATCGACCTGCCGGCGCTGATCAACGACGTCACCGAGCTGCTCAAGGACTCCCCCGAGCCGTTCGTGAAGATGATCCTGGCCTCGGTCGAGGCGCAGAAGATGGTCGAGGCCACGGCCTTCACGGCCGAGCTGTCGCCCGATTTCAACCCGATGATGCCCGCCAACCCCTTCCGGGCCACCAGCGTCGCCCAGTCGGCCGACGGTCAGAAGATGGTTGACGCCCTGCGGTCCGCGCTCGAATCGGTGGGCAAGATCGAGCTGCCCATGCCGCAGGCCGACGACAAGTCGCCGGCCGCCAAGCCCACGTTCGAGACCGAGTTCGTGCCCGACCAGCTCCAGATCGACGGCACGCAGGTGCACCTGATCCGCACGCGCGTCCATGGCCTGCCCCCGAACGCTCCGTCCGCGATGATGGCCCAGGACGCCTTCGTGGCCGCCTCGGGCCCCTACACCGTGCAGGTCAACTCGACCGACGCCACCGCGATGGGCGACGCCCTGGCGGCGGTGAAGAAGACCGACGGCCTGGGTGTGGACGACCCGATCGCCCAGGCCCGCGAGGACTACCTCCCGCCCGACCCCGCCGGCGAGTTCTACGTCAACCCCAAGGGCTTCGAGACCGGCGTGAACATCATGTTCATGATGATGGGCGCTGTGCCGGTGAGCCTGCCCGAGGACCTGCCGCCCCTGACGGCGGGCCTGAACGTCGGCGATGGTGCGGCCGAGGGCCGACTGGTGCTGCCGATGCGGACGATCCTGTTCGTCTCCGACCTCGTCCGCGAGGCCCAGGCCGGATCGCAGGAGGAGCCCTCGACCGAGCCGGACATGCAGGATGAGTCCTCGGATCAGGGCCAGACCGACACGCAGGAGAGTGACCCGAGCGGCATGCCGCCGTCCGAGGGTCCGCGCAATCCCTTCGCCCCGGCGGCGCCGCGCTGACCGGTCGATGACCATGCCGTGCCAGCCGGGTGGCTGAAGTGAGGGCCCGCGTCGATGCTCAGGCGGATGATCGTCCTAGGTCTGCTGGTCTACGGCCTGTGCCTGATGGGCGCCTGGGCCGCGGGCGACGGCTCTGCATCGCCGGCCCCGTCGCCGATTGCGGCGCCGCCGGTCCTGCCGCTGCCCGCGGAGGGGGTGAGCGTCGCGGCGCCGGCCGTGCTGCCGTTGGGCTTCGCTCTGAACCTTCATTACACCGACGACCTGCCCCGGTACCTCCGCGCCGTCGATCGCATCGCGGGGCTGGGGTTCGATTCGTTGCTGGTGGTCACGCCGGCCTTCCAGGAGCACGGGGCGTCGGAAGAGATCGTCATCCCGCCCAGCCCGGGGCATGCGCCCAGTCGCGAACAGCTCTTACACCTGCTCACGCACGCCAAGGGCAAGGGGCTGCGCACGGCCCTGATGCCGATCGTCCTGCTGAGCAGTCCGCGCGGCAACGAGTGGCGGGGCAAGATCAACCCCGAGCACTGGGACGTCTGGTGGGACAGCTACGAACGGATGCAGCAATACTTCCAGTCGATCGCCGCCGAGGCCGACGTGGACCTCTACGCCGTCGGCTCGGAGCTGATCAGCACCGAGGTTCAGCTCGACCGCTGGCAGAAGGTGATCGGCACGGCCCGTTCACGCCTGCGCTGCCAACTCTTCTACTCGACCAACTGGGATCACTATGACCGCCCCGCCTTCTGGGGCCTGCTCGACGCGATCGGGATCAACGGCTACTGGAACATCACCACGCTGACGGACACCGAGGACCCCGACCCGGCCCTGCTCGTTGAGCGCTGGCGGCAGATCCGTCAGGACCTCGAGGTCTTCGCCCGCGTCCAGGGCCGGCCGATCCTGCTGACGGAGATCGGGTATCCGAGCCTGCCCTGGGCGCTCGAGAAGCCCTGGAACTACGTCGCCCCCGCAGGACAAGAGGCCGACGGCCAGGCGCAGGCCATGGGCTACGAGGCGTTCATCGCCGCCTGGTCCGACATGCTGCGCGGCCGGATCACGCCGCAGGAGATGGCCTGGATGAAGGGCGTGTTCTTCTACGAGTGGGACGTCTACCACGCCGGCGGGCCGGGGGACACGGGGATGGGCGTCGAGGGCAAGCCGGTGTTGGCCGTGCTCGAGCAACTCTTGACCGAGCGGGCCGGACGTCACGACGTGTTGTCCAACGGACAGTAGCTCGGTCCGCTAAGAACGCGATCCGTCAAGTCCGGCATCTCGAACGGGGTCGAGATTCAGCACAAGTACCGGTGTTATACCCCTGCAAAGCGGACGATAGCATCGCATGACCGGCGCGCTTGGCGTGTCTTTTTGTCGCGTCCGACCATGGAAGTCGAGCGACGAACAGGCCTGCCTTCGTCGGCAGGACGCACCCTGCGCGCAAACGTAGTTTTCAGGGGAGTTGTCGTCATGACGCTGCGGAAGAAGATTTCGGGGCTGGGTTTGGCCGGGATCGTTCTGACGGTGGCCGCGATCGTGGGCGTGCTGCTGGTGATGCAGGGCAAGGTTCGTTCACGCGTGATCGAGCAGGTCAACGCCCTGGGCGCCAGCGAGTGCTCGAAGATCGCCAAGGACGTCTACCTCATGCTCCGCACGCAGGACGACCTGCTGCGCGTCAAGCTCGAGGGCGACCTGAAGGTGGCACGGCAGTTCATCGCCTCCGAGGGGGCTGTGAGCTTCACCACCCCGACCCGCTGGCGGACGGTCAATCAGTTCAACCAGCAGGAGCGTGAGATCGAGCTGCCCCGAATGGCGCTTGGCGACCGCGAGCTGCCTGCGCAGGACGAGGCCGCGTCGGGCACGGGTTCGCTGGTGGACAAAGTCTGCGAGTTGACCGGCAGCACCTGTACGATCTTCCAGCGGGCCAACGAGGCGGGGGACCTGGTCCGCGTCTCGACAACCATGCGCCAGTCCGACGGCCGGCGCGCCGTGGGGCGGTACATCCCCGCAGTCGAGCCCGACGGCAAGGCCAACGCGGTGGTGTCGGCGATGCTCGCCGGGCGGAACTACACCGGCCGGGCCTTTGCCGGTGAGAGCTGGTACATCACCAGCTACGCGCCGTTGATTGACGGAGCAGGCAAGGTCATCGGCGCCATGTGTGTGGGCGTGGAGCAGGAGAAGATCCCGGCCGTTCGGCAGGGGATCATGCAGATCGTCGCGGGCAAGACCGGCTACGTCTTCGTCCTCGGCGGGCAGGGCGAGTGGAAGGGCCGGTACATCATCTCCGCCGGCGGCAAGCGCGACGGTGAGAACATCCTCGACGCCAAGGACGCGAACGGTAATCCGTTCATCCAGGAACTCGTCGACAAGGCCCTGGCCACGCGCGACGGCTCGTCGGACTTCGTTCACTACGACTGGCAGAACCCCGGTGAGAACATCGCCCGCTCGAAGGTGACGGCCACGACCTACTTCGAGCCCTGGGACTGGGTGATCGGCGTCGGGGCGTACGAGTCCGACTTCCAGGAGGCGGCCGCGCAGGTCCAGTCGAGCCTGCAATCGCTGCTGATCTGGCTGCTGTGGGTCGCGGCCGGCGCGCTGGTGCTGTGCGGCCTGGTGTCGGTGATCGTCGCGGGCAAGATCGCCAGCCCCGTGGTGAGCCTGACGAACCTGCTCAAGGAGCTCTCGCAGGGCCAGTGGGACCTGACCCGCCGGATCCACGTCAAGACCAGCGACGAGGTGGGCCAGCTCGCCCAGTGGTTCAATCACTTCATGCAGGAGATCCACGGCCTGATCCGCAAGATCTCGCAGACCACGCAGTCCGTGGCCTCGGCGTCGACGCAGATCGCCGCCTCGAGCGAGGAGATCTCGCACGGCATGGACGAGCAGAGCGGCCAGCTCGAGCAGGTCTCGGCCGCCATCCACGAGCTGACCGGCTCGGTGGTCGAGGTCTCGGGCAAGTGCGGCCAGACGGCCGAGCAGGCCA
>JADZET010000233.1 GCA_020850375.1 Phycisphaeraceae bacterium
GATCAGGCCGAGGACAAGACAAGATGGCAGTCACAAGAGTTGAGATGGAACTCGGCGGTCGCACCCTGAGCATCGAGACGGGCAAACTGGCCAAGCAGGCCGACGGCGCCGTGGTCGTCCGGCACGGCGAGACCATGGTGCTCGGCACCGCCGTGCGGGCCGCGCCGCGCGAAGGGCTGGACTTCTTCCCGCTGACGGTCGATTACCGCGAGAAGCTCAGCGCCGCGGGCAAGTTCCCCGGCGGGTTCCGCAAGCGCGAGGGCGCGCCGAACACCAAAGAAACCCTGACCATGCGGAACATCGACCGGCCGATCCGGCCGCTGTTCCCCAAGGGCTTCCTCGACGAGGTCCAGGTCCAGTGCTGGGTCCTGTCCGCCGACGGGCAGAATGAGCCGGACGTGCTGGCGGGCATCGCCGCGTCGGCCGCGCTGGCCATCAGCTCCGTGCCCTTCGAGGGGCCCGTGGGCAATGTCCGCGTCGCACGGATCGAGGGCCAGTTCGTCGTCATGCCCACCGCCGCCCAGGGCGAATTCAGCGACCTGGACATGCTGCTGTGCGGGCACAAGGACGGCCTGAACATGATCGAGGTCGGGGCCGGCCAGCTCCCCGAGGACGTCGTGGCCGACGCGATCGACTTCGGCTACCAGCACATCAAGCAGATCGTGGCCATGATCGACGAGCTGGTCGCCAAGGTCGGCAAGCCCAAGGTCTGTGAGCCGAGCCTGCCCGCCAAGGACATCGTCGACCTGGTGAACGCCAAGCTCTGCGAGCCCCTGCGTGCGGCCAAGACGCTCGAGGGCACCAAGCTCCAACGCCAGGACGCCGTCAGCAACGCCAAGAAAGAATTCCTCGCCGCCAACTTCCCCGAGCCCGACGAGAACGTCGGCGCCGTGGCCTACAAGAAGTGGCAGCAGCGTGTCAGCCAGGCCAAGATGGCCATCGAGGACCTCGAGGGCGAGTTGACCCGCCAGATCATCCTGACCGGTAAGCGGACCGACGGCCGATCGCTCGAGCAGCTCCGGCCGATCACCGCCGAGGCGGCGGTGCTGCCCCGCGTGCACGGGTCGGCCCTGTTCTGCCGCGGCGAGACGCAGGCCCTGTGCACCGCCACGCTCGGGACCGGCTCGGACGAGCAGATCGTCGACGGCCTGGCCGACGAGTACGCCGAGAAGTTCTACCTGCACTACAACTTCCCGCCCTTCGCCGTCGGCGAGGCCAAGCGGATCACCGGCCCGGGCCGGCGCGAGATCGGCCACGGCAAGCTCGCCGAGCGGGCCCTGCTGCCCGTGCTGCCCTCGGTCGACAAGTTCCCCTACACCGTCCGCGTGGTCAGCGACATCCTCGAGTCCAACGGCTCGTCGAGCATGGCCAGCGCGTGCGGCGGGTGCCTGGCGCTGATGGACGCCGGCGTGCCGATCGCGGACATCGTCGCGGGCATCAGCATCGGCCTGATCCATGAGCCGGCCAAGGACGTCTACCTCGTCGACATCCAGGGCGAGGAGGACCACTACGGCGACATGGACTTCAAGGTCGCCGGCACGCGCAACGGCATCACGGCCATCCAGCTGGACCTCAAGATCCGCGGCCTGTCGCTCGAGCAGATCCGCAAGACCTTCGAGCTGGCCAAGACCAAGCGGCTGGAGATCATCGACATCATGGCCGGCGCCCTCCCCGAGCCGCGCAAGGAGATCAGCCCCTACGCCCCGCGGATGCTCTACACGACGATCAACCCCGAGAAGATCGGCAAGCTCATCGGCCCCGGCGGCAAGACGATCCGCGGCATCCAGGAGGCAACCGGCGCCACGATCGAGGTCGAGGAGGACGGGACGGTGTTCATCTTCGCCGCCGGCGAGGGCAAGGCCGAGCGGGCCCTGGAAGAGGTCGAGAAGCTCTGTGCCGAGGTTAAAATCGGCGCGATTTATACCGGCCGGGTGGCGTCGATCAAGGATTTCGGGGCCTTCGTCGAGCTGGTGCCCGGGCAGGACGGATTGTGCCATATCTCTGAACTGGACGAGGGTTACGTCTCGAAGGTGACGGACATCGTCAAGCTCAACGACATGGTTCGGGTCAAGGTCCTGTCGATCGACGACCAGGGCCGGGTCAAGCTCTCCCGCAAAGCGGCCATGCGTGAGGAAGCGAAAGAGCAAGAAGCCGAGAAAAGCCCTTCCCTTCCGAATTAACAATTGGTAAGATCGCACTGACGTGAGCGTCGTGACCTAATCCTGTCGTATTGCATTAGGTTATGACGATGGATCGTACGGGCATGTTGTCGCCCGAGGATCTGGTGCGGCGGTGCATAGTTGTGGTTCCCTCGCCGCCGCGGTAGTTTCGGCAAGCGGTCTGTCCGTTGCGGTTGTCTGCTGGCGGCGGTTCTTCGTCGTCGGCGCTGAGGTTCTCTCATGCTTCTGGTCGTCTCAGCGCGCCAGGCTCGGAGTCGAACGGTTGGGCGGAGTTCGCCGATGTCCGCTGCGCTGTCTTGTCCCCTCGCATCGACCCACGCGTTCGCGTGTCCGACCGCCCAGGCAGGAGCCCGCCATGTCCATGACCAAGGGTTCAGTCAAGTGGTTTGATCCGAAGAAGGGGTATGGTTTCATTGTCGGCCCGGCCGGGCAGGACGTCTTCGTCCACTACAGCC
>JADZET010000234.1 GCA_020850375.1 Phycisphaeraceae bacterium
ATGGTCCACGAGGCCAACCGCGCCGTCGAGAAGCTCGACGCCCAGGGCGTCGACGCCACCGTCGTCGACCTCTACTCCCTGCCCTTCGACGAGGAGGCCATCCTCGACCTGGCCAACGCGAACACCGGCATGATCCTCACCCTCGAGGACAACTACGGCGCCGGCATCGGCAGCGCCATCGCCGACATCGCCGCGGCCGACGGCGGCGGATTCAAGGTCAAGCAGCTCCACGTCGAACGCATCCCCAAGTCCGGACGGACCCCCGACGAGGTCCTCGCCTACTGCGGCCTGGGCCTCGACCGCATCGTCCAGGAGGCGATGTCGCTCCTCGAGCTCTCGCCGGCCAACTGAACCGACCGGGCGAATGACAAGACCATTGCTTTATCCGAGCCGGACTCTGCGAGTCCGGTCCGGGCACGCAGTGCCCGGC
Organism: Phycisphaeraceae bacterium; assembly: GCA_020850375.1. The sequence goes on from JADZET010000234.1 coordinate 431, forward strand.
TCGGACGGACCAAAGGTAACACAGCACGGATGATCGAGTCATGACCCACGCCTGGCAATCGTCCCTCGACCTGATGCACCGCGGCGGCCCGATCATGTGGCCCATCCTCGCCCTGAGCTTCGTCGGCCTGACGCTGACGTTCGAGCGCGCCTGGTTCTGGCTGCGCACCAATTCCCCCGGCCAGGTCCGAAGGCTCAGCAAGCTCACCGACGCCCTGCGAGCCGGCGACCATCCCCGCGCCGAGGCCTTCTGCGCCGACGACCGCTCAATCTACGGCCGGGCGGTCGCGTCCCTCCTGGATCACGGCGTCGCCGACGCCACCATCACCGAGGCCGTCGAGACCCAGCGCGCCCGCATCGAGCGCTTCATGCCCACCCTCTCGACCATCATCACCGCCGCCCCCATGCTCGGCATCCTCGGCACCGTCACCGGCGTCATCGCCAGCTTCAACATCCTCTCGGACATGTCCACCACCGACCCTCGCGCCGTCTCCCAGGGCATCGCCGAGGCCCTGCTCACCACCGTCGCCGGCCTGGTCGTGGCCATCGTGATCCTCTTCCCCTACAACGCCTTCCGCGCCCAGATCGAACGGTCCCTCGCCCGACTCGAAATGCTCGCCGCCGCCGCCGACCACGGCCTGGGCGCGGCTTCAAAGCCCCCGACCTCACCGCCAGCCCCCCAGCCCGCGCCGCCCGCCGCCCGATAACGCTTTTTTATTAAACCACCTGAAAAAACGACTTGACAGCGCTCTGGCCTGTCAAGAGGGCCTGTCCCGCTGCCCGATATCAGGGGACGTGTGACCCTCTTGCCTCTTGTCATCGGTCGGCAGGAGGAAGATTTTTTTGTGCCCGGCGCGTCGGATCGAGGGTACACTTTTTGCTTATCGGACGCTGGGCAGGGCGTCAGCGCCCCTTTTTTGGACAGCTCCGCCTGTCCGCCACCCTTGACTAAGGAAAGTCAATGATGATTGGCCCCGATCTCGCCCGCGTCTTTACCTTCGAAGTCACTCCCTCCCTGCCCGAGCCGCTCCGGCCGCTCCAGGACATCGCCTACAACCTCTGGTGGTCCTGGCACCCCGAGGCGATCGAGTTGTTCGTCCGCATCGACCGCGAGCTCTGGCAGAAGTGCAACCACAACCCCGTGGCCATGCTCGGCAACTGCCCCCAGGCCACCCTCGACGCCTTGGCCAAGGACGAGGGCTTCCTCACCGCCCTCGGCCGCGTCCAGAGCAACCTCGCCAGACATCACGAACGCAAGCCCTGGCACGCCCGCAAGGGTGAGGACTTGACGAATTTCACCGTCGCCTACTTCTGCGCCGAGTTCGGCCTGACCGAGTGCCTCCAGATCTACTCCGGCGGCCTCGGCTGCCTCGCCGGCGACCACCTCAAGAGCGCTACCGAGCTCGGACTGCCCCTCGTCGGCGTCGGCCTGCTCTACCGCCACGGCTACTTCCAGCAGTACCTCAACGCCGACGGCTGGCAGCAGGAGTATTACCCCGACCTCGACTTCGCCAACCTCCCCGTCAACCCCGTACTGGGCGCCGACGGCCAGCAGGTCACCGTCAAGGTCCAGATGCCCGGCCGTGAGGTCAACATCGCCGTCTGGCGCGTCAACGTCGGCCGCAATCCCCTCTACCTCCTTGACACCAACCTCATGGAGAACGACCCCGCCGACCGCGGCATCACCGGCCACCTCTACGGCGGCGACATGGAGCTCCGCATCAAGCAGGAGATCGTCCTGGGCATCGGCGGCATGCGCGCCCTCGCCGCCATGGGCATCGAACCCGACGTCTGCCACATGAACGAGGGACACTCCGCCTTCCTCGCCCTCGAACGCATCCGCAAGCTCATCGAGAAGCACGGCGTCACCTTCGACGAGGCCCGCCAGGCCGCCGCCGCCGGACACGTCTTCACCACCCACACACCCGTCCCCGCCGGCATCGACCGCTTCCCCCCCGAGATGATCACCCGCTACTTCAGGGACTACCACCCCTCGCTCAAGCTCGACCTCGAGGGCCTGCTGGCCCTGGGCCGCGAGAACGTCTACGCCAAGAACGAGTTCTTCTCCATGGCCGTCCTGGCCATCCGCACCAGCGATTGGGCCAACGGCGTCAGCAAGCTCCACGGCGTCGTCTCCCGCGGCATGTGGCAGGGCATCTGGCCCGGTGTGCCCAAGGACGAGGTCCCCATCAAGCACGTCACCAATGGCTGCCACGCCCGCAGCTGGCTCTCGAGCGACCTGATCTCCCTGCTCGACCGCTACCTCGGCGCACGCTGGCAGGACAACCCCTCCGACCACCAGGTCTGGCAGGCCATCAACGAGGTCCCCGACGAGGAGCTCTGGCGCGTCCACGAACGCCGCCGCCAGCGCCTGATCGTCTGGGCCCGCCGCCACCTGATCAAGAGCCTGATCGCACGCGGCACCGACCCCGAGCAGGCCCGCGACGCCGCCGAGGCCCTGACCCCCAACGCCCTGACCATCGGCTTCGCTCGCCGCTTCGCCACCTACAAGCGCGGCAACCTCTTCTTCCGCGACCGCGACCGCCTGCTCAAGCTGCTCTCCGACCCGGACCGGCCGCTCCAGTTCCTCATCGCCGGCAAGGCCCACCCCGCCGACGGCGGCGGCAAGGACCTGATCCGCCAGATCGTCCACTTTGCCCGTGAATCCGGATCGCAGCACAAGGTCGTCTTCCTCGAAAACTACGACATCATGATGGCCCGCTACCTCGTCCAGGGCTGCGACGTCTGGCTGAACAACCCCCGGCGCGGCATGGAGGCCTCGGGCACCAGCGGCATGAAGGCCGCCATCAACGGCGTCCTGAACTGCTCGATCCTCGACGGCTGGTGGGACGAGGCCTACGACGCCGGCGACATCGGCTGGTCCATCGGTCGCGGCGAGGAATACGCCAACCCCGACGTGGCCGACGACATCGAGAGCCGCAGCCTCTACGACATCCTCGAGAAGCAGATCGTCCCGACCTTCTACGACCGCGACGACGCCGGCCTGCCCCACAAGTGGGTCGCCAAGATGAAACGCTGCATCTCCGTCCTCGCCCCCTTCTTCAACACCAACCGCATGGTCCAGGAGTACGCCGAGAAGCTCTACTTCCCCTCCCTGCGCCGCTCGCGGATGCTCACGGCCAACAAGATCGAGAAGGGCGTCGTCCTTGCCCACCAGAAGGACCGCCTCCGGGCCCTCTGGGGCGGGCTCGAGGTCCAGTCCGTCGAGGCCGCCACGGACAAGGTCCTGGGCGTCCGCGACAAGCTGGCCATCGGCGCCAACGTCAAGCTCGGCGAGCTCACCCCCGCCGAGGTCCGCGTCCAGCTCTACCTGGGCAAGGTCAACAACGACGGCCAGATCATCGACGGCCAGGTCATCGACCTCGCCCACGAGAAGGAGCTCGGCGGCGGCGTGCACCGCTTCACCGCCTCGATCACCCCCTCGACCAGCGGCCGCCACGGCTTCGCCGTCCGCATCATCCCCGGCGGCGACATCTTCCAGAACATCGTCGAGCCAGGCCTGATCTTCTGGGACAACGTCAAGACGCGCAAGCCCACGACGGTGCGCGTCGCCACCGGCAGCGCCGCCTAAGCGGCCTGACGCGACAACCCACAAAAAAACAAGCCCAGGCATGGCGATGCCTGGGCTTTTTACTTGGTGACGCGCTTGCTGTTATCACCCACCCTCACGCCCCCGACCCCTTCGCCTTACCACTCTTCTTCCCCCCCTCGGCCTTGCTCGCGGGCTTGGCCTCCGCCGCCGGCTTGGTCTCGGCCTTGCCCTCGCCGGCCGGCTTCTCCGCCGGCTTGCTCTCGCCCGAGGACGAATCCTTCTTCGCCGCCTCCTTGTAGCTGTCCGAGCGATAGTCCGTCTGATAGAACCCCGACCCCTTGAAGATGATCCCCGCCCCGGTCCCGATCAGCCGGCGCAGCTTCGCCTTCTTGCACGACGGGCACTTGCGCAGCGACGCCGCCGTGATCGACTGGAACTCCTCGAACTCGTGCCCGCAGGCCTCGCAGCGATATTCGTAAGTGGGCATGACGGCCTCGTGGTGGTGAGTAGGGGGGTTAAGGTGCGACGCTGACCTTGGCCGGCCGGACGACCTTGGACCCCAGCGTGTAGCCCGGCTGAAACTGCGCCACGACGTGGTCCGTCTCGATCCCCTCGGCCGGCTGACGCAGCATCGCCTCGTGCACGGCCGGATCGAAGGGGTCGCCGGGCCTGGCCTCGACCTTCTTCACGCCGTAGACCTCGAGCAGCTTGAGCAGCTCCTGGTCGACGATCCGCAGCCCGTCGAGGATCGACTGCGGCGTCGATTTCTCGGGGTCCACCGCCAGCGCCCGATCAAAATGGTCCAGCACATCCACCAACTTGCGGGCGATCTCCAGCAGTTGCTGCTCCCGGGCGACGGCGACGTTCTGCTCGGACCGCCGGGCGTAGTTCTGGTAGTCCGCCATCGTCCGCAGCAGCTTGCTCTGCAGCTCAGCCTTCTCAGCCTCGAGGACCTGGAGCTTCTGCTGCACGCCCGACTCGCCCGTTGGGGAAGCCATCGCCTCCTCCTCCATGCCGGGGGATGTCTGGCCGGTCAGGTCGATCTCGCCGGGAACGTGCTCGTTCCTCGGGTTGTCTTCGCTGCGTGATGCCATGATCAAAGTCCTCGCACGGGTCATCCTGCCACGCCGGCGTCAGGAGAGTTTTTCCTTCAGTCGATCCCAGAAGCTCTTGCTCTCGGGCAGCACGGACGATTCCTCCATCTGGGCATAGTCCCGCAGCAGCTTCTCCTGCTTGCCCGACAATTTCTTCGGCACGTCGATGACCAGCACCGCGATCAGGTCCCCCCGCCGCCCCGAACGCAGGTTCGCCAGCCCCTCCCCGCGCACGCGGAACGCCTCCCCATGCTGCGTGCCCCGCTTGACCGTCAGCGTGGTCTTGTCCGTCAGCGTCGGGATCGTCAGCTCCGCCCCCAGCGCCGCCTGCGTGAACGTGATCGGCAGCCGCACGACCAGGTCATCCCCCTGACGCTCAAAGATCTTGTGTGGCTCAACCCGCACGACCACGTGCAGGTCGCCCCTCGGCCCTCCGCCGCTGCCCGGCTCGCCCTCCCCCGGCACACGCACCGCCTGCCCCTCGTGCACCCCCGCCGGGATGCGCACCTTCAGCACGCGCTTCTTGGGCTGTCGCCCCGAACCCGAGCAGGTCCCGCACTTCTCCGTGTGCACCTTACCTACCCCCCCGCACGCCGGGCACGTCGAGACCATCCGGAACATCCCCCCGAACCCCGACTGCTGCACCTGCCCCGCGCCCCCGCACGTCACGCACGCCACCGGCTTGGACCCCGGCTTGGCCCCCGACCCCTCGCACGTCGCGCACAGGTCCTGCCGCGTGAACTCAATCTCCCGCTCGACCCCCGCGGCGACTTCTTCCAGCTCGAGCGTCACCTGCGTCTCAAGGTCATACCCCCGCTGCCCGCCCGCCCGTCGTCCGCGCCGCCCGCCCCCGCCCCCGGAAGCGCCGCCCATCCCGCCGAAGATGTCCTCGAACATCGAGAAGATGTCCGACACGTCCATGTGCGAGAAGTTGTGCCCGCTCGTCCCGCGCAGACCCTCGTGCCCGTACTGGTTGTACCGGGCCCGCTTCGGCGGGTCCGACAGCACCTCATACGCCTCCGCCGCCTCCTTGAATCTCTGCTCCGCCACCGCATCCCCCGGGTTGCGGTCCGGGTGATACTTCATCGCCATCTTGCGATACGCCCGGCGGATGTCGTCATCGCCGGCCGACCGCTCGACGTTGAGGATCTCGTAATAGTCCCGCTGCGTGGCCATGCGTGGCGTCCAGGTTCAAATGATCCATTCAGGACCAGTACCCCCGTCCCTAACTTCCGGGGGCAACAAACGGACCCAGGGGGGGAATCGCCCACCCTGGGTCCGTGCGGTCCTTCCAAGTGGTGGGGCATGCGGGCCCGGGCGCGTGGCTCAGGCCGTGGCGCCCTCGACCGGCTTCGCCTCGTCCTTGACCTCCGTCACCAGCACGTTGGTCGTGAGCATCAGCCCCGCGACGCTGGCCGCGTTGGTCAGCGCCGTCTTGGCCACCAGCGCCGGGTCGATGATGCCCGCCTTGACCAGGTCCACGTACTCGCCGGTCGACGCGTTGTACCCCGCCGCGCCCTTCTTCTCCAAGAGGTTCTGCACGACCAGGTCGCCGTCCGCCCCGGAGTTCGCCACGATCTGACGCAGCGGAGAGATCAGCGACTCGATGACGATGTCAAACCCCAGCTTCTCGTCGCCCTTGGCCTTGCTCCTCGCCGCCTCGAGGGCCGGGATCGCCCGCAGGAACGCCACGCCGCCGCCGGGCACGTACCCCTCCTTGTGAGCCGCACGCGTCGCGTGCAGGGCGTCGTCCACGCGGTCCTTGCGCTCCTTCATCGCCGTCTCCGTCGCCGCCCCGACGTGGATGATCGCCACCCCGCCGGTCAGTTTGGCCAGACGCTCTGGAAGCTTCTCGCGATCGTAGTCGCTGGTGGTCTTCTCGATCTGCTGGCGGATCTGCTCGATCCTCGCCTGGATGTCCTTCTTCTTGCCCGCCCCCTCGATCACGGTGGTGTTGTCCTTGTCCACCACGATCTTCTTGGCCTTGCCCAACTGCTCGAGTTCGACGGCCTCGAGCTTCTGGCCCAGGTCCTCGCTGAGGAACTCCCCGCCGGTCAGCACCGCGATGTCCCCGAGGATCGCCTTGCGCCGATCCCCGAACCCCGGGGCCTTGACCGCGCAGATCTTCAGCACGCCGCGCAGCCGGTTGATCACCAGCGCCGCCAGGGCCTCGTTCTCGACCTCCTCGGCGATGATCAGCAGCGGCTTCTGCGCCATCGCCACCTTGTTCAGCAGCGGCAGCAGGTCCGGCAGGCTGCTGATCTTCTTCTCATGGATCAGGATCAGCGCGTCCTCGAGCACGCACTCCTGCGTCGTCGGGCTGGTCATGAAGTAGGGCGACAGATA
>JADZET010000235.1 GCA_020850375.1 Phycisphaeraceae bacterium
AAGCTCATCCGCCAGATCAGCTTCGTCCCCGAGCTGACCCGCGCCGACCAGCTGCTCATCCAGTTCCGCAAACGCGGCACGACCATCGCCATCGCCGTCGACGAGTACGGCGGCACGGCCGGACTGATCACCCTCGAGGACGTGGTCGAGGAACTCATCGGCGACCTCTTCAGCCCCTACGACTCCGAGGGCCCCCCGCAGGTCGTCGCCCTGGCGCCCGGCCAGTGGCGCGTCAGCGCCGACCTGCCCATCCACGAGTGGGCCCAGACCTTCGCCCCCCTGCACCCCCGCGGCGACGCCGTGACGCTCGGCGGCCTGGTCATGGACCGCCTCGGCCGCGTCCCCCGCGTCGGCGACCGCGTCGAGGCCGGCAACCTCATCATCGAGGTCGAGGCCATGGACCGCTGGCGCATCGCGTCGCTCCGTCTGACCCTCGCCACACCCCCGCCCTCGGAAGGGGTGGAGGGTGATCCGGCACGAACAACGCGATCCCGGGAGGCCTCCCCATGACCTTCCTGGGCCAGGACACATTCACCACCGCCCTGATGCTCACCGGCTTCGCCCTGTCGGCGCTCTTCTCGGGCATGGAGATGGGCATCTACTCCCTCAACCGTGTGCGCCTCGAGATCCTCGCCGACCAGGCCAGCTACTCCGCCGCCCTGCTCCGCCGGCTCACGCGCGACCCCGTCACGCTCCTCTCGACGCTCCTGATCGGCAACAACATCGCCAACTACCTCGGCACCCTCGGCCTGGCCCTCTTGCTCGAGCACCGCGGCTTCGCCGACTGGCAGGTCATTCTCCTGAACGTCGCCATCGTCACGCCGATCCTCTTTGTCTTCTGCGAGACCCTGCCCAAGGACCTCTTCGCCGCCTACAGCGACCGCCTGACCTACCGCCTGGCCCCCGCCGTCGAGGCCGTGCGACGCCTCCTGACCTGGACGGGCCTGCTGCCGATCGTCATGGGCTTCACCCGGATGGTCGAGAAACTCCTGCCCGGCTCCCGCCACCACGCCGGCCTGCACCCCCGCCGGCACATGCAACTGCTCGTCAGCGAGGGCGTCGGCCGAGGGCTGCTCAGCGATGAACAATCCGTCCTGGTCGAGCGCGTCCTGGCCCTGAACGACCTGCGCGTCGTCGACGAGTCCGTGCCCTGGTCCAAGGTCGTCTGCGTCAGGCTCAGCGACCCGCCGGCCGCGCTCTTTCGGCTCGCCGACCGTACGAGCCTCTCCCGCTTCCCCGTCCTGGACGACCAAGGCCGCGTCGCCGGCGTGGTGAGCCTCTACGACGCCCTCCAACACGACCCCGCCTCCTGCCCGCCCATCGCCCAGCTCACGCGCCCGGCCGTCACCGTCGACCCCCAGATGCCCCTGCGGGCGGCCCTGCGGCTCTTCCAGAAGCAGCGTCTGGACCTGGCCATCGTCGCCGGCCGCGAGGGCGCCCCGTGCGGCCTGATCACCGTCAAGGACCTCGTCGAGCCGATCACGGGCGAACTCGTCGCCTGGTAGCCGTCGCCCGCCTCCGTGAGCCCGTCATGCGCTGGTCCCCCGCCGACATCGCCGACGCCGTGGCCGCGGGCCTGGTCCTGCGCGCCGCCGACGACGACGATGAGCAAGCCGTCTACGGCTTCGACGCCCTCGATGAACTGGGCCTGCACACAATCCTCCGTCACGCCCTGGAGGAAGCCGGCTACGGCGTCCACCCCGAGCAACGCTACCCCGAGCAGCGCCTCCGCCCCCGTCGCTCCGAGGGCAAGCGATGCGACATGGTCCTGACGCCCGATGGACTTCCCCTGCGCGATCCCCTGGTCGCAGGCACGCTCTTCGATCAGCAGCCCGCCGTCGACGCCGACCTGGCCTACTGGCTCGAGGTCAAGACCGTCGCCCAGCACCAGACCGACGGCCCCTTCGCACGCTACAGCGCCGAGCTGCTCCAGCCCGTCACGCAGGACGTCAAGAAGATCTGGTCCGACCCGGTTATCCGCCACGGCGGTCTGCTGCTGGTCCTCTTCACCGAGACCCAGCGGATCGCCGAGCACGACATCCTCGCCTGGCACGAGCGCTGTCTTGAGAAGGGCTATCCCGTCGCCGCCCCCGCCCTGCGCGGCCTGCCGATCACCGACCGCATCGGCAACGCCTGGTGCGCCGCCGCGCTGTTCCCCATCCGCAACGCCTGATCACCCGGACTGTCCGCGTCCTACGGCGTCGCCGTGCTCGCCTGCGGCGTCGACCACAGCAGCTCGTCGTTGCGATAGACCTCGCGCTGCGGGTCGCCCGCGTCCGAGCGGATCGACCGCTCGGCCAACCGCTGCGTCCGCAGGTCCAGCAGCAGCGCCTCGGTGTCGCCGCCCGCGCCCGACGGCGCGGTCAGGTCCACCAGCACCATCCCCAGGCCGAAGTCGATCTGCGCGTCGCTGTCGCCGACCTTCTTCGTCCTCGCCCCGCCGATCACGTCGCCCGGGTGGATGTTGTCGAACGTGTAGGCCCGCCACACCCCGTCGTAGAGCTTGTACACCTCGACGTTGGCCGTCTGCACCTCGGCCGACCCCCCGACGAGGAAGAACATGTGCTCGGGCTCGACCTGCACCGGCTCGGACCACGCGCTCGGCTCCGAGGCCAGGCCCAGGTCCTCGGCCTGCGGCTTCTGCTCGGGCGCCAGGTTCTGCTGCCGGCTGAACAGCGGGTTGAGCATCCTGGCCGTCACCCGGTAGCGATAGGTCCGCCCGGGCTGCACGGTCAGGTCGTTGACGTAGAACTCCTGCTGCTTGGGCAGGGGCGCGTCGGGATTGGTCACGCGTCGCGGCCGGGGCGTCGGCGTCGTGGGGGATGGCGTGGGCGCCACCGTGCCGTCGGGCGACGCACCGCCGAAGAACCGACGGCGGGCCTCCTCCAGGGCCTGCTCTTCCGTCAGCGGAATGTCCGAGACGCCCGGCGAACCACCCGAGCCGCCGGCCGTCTCCTCGGCCCTGGAGACCTGTTCACCCCGTCGGGCCGCGGCGAGCATGTCGTCGCGTTCCTGGGTCTTCTGTTGGAGCAACTGCCGCACCTCCGCCAGCTGCTCGGCCGGCGTCTGACGGGTACGCTGCGTCGGCTGCCGGCCCGTCTGACCTGACGAACTGTTCGCGTTGAGCCCCTGCGCGATGGGGTCAATCGTCGGCGGGGGCGCGGCCTGGGTTGGCTGCGCGGTCCGGGTGCCGCCGTCGGACTGCTGATCGATCCGCCGCTGCAACGCCGCCGCCTGTCGCGTCAGTCGCTCGATCTCCTTGTTCAGTTGCGACAGCCTCGCCGCGTCCTCGCTGCTGAACACCGCCCCCGGCGACAGCGGCGAGACCCACGGCGGCCCGCCGTCGAGCAGCAGAAACTCCGGCCGCAGCACGTCCTCCTGCGACCGACGCACCTGCTGAATCAGTGTGGACGCGTCGATCCCCGGCCCCTGCGCCACGCCCCGGAAGGTCACCTGCCCCGGCATCGGCGTGATCGCCATCGTCGGGCCCCACCGCCCCGTGGCCGGATCAAGCTCCTGACGCTCGAGCATCACGTCCACGACGTACAGCGCGTTGCGCTGCCAGCTCACCGGGATCTGCCGGCCGCTCGACACCGACTTGAGCAACGCCTCCCAGGCCTCGAGGTCGATCTTCCCCGCCACCGTCACGTAACGGAAGTCCCGCGGACGCTGGTCGCCGACGAGCGCCACGACCTGCGCCAGCCGGTCCGGGTCCATCGACTCGCTGAGCACCCCGTGCGCCGCCCGCGTCGCCAGTTCCTTGGGCGCCGGCGGCGTGGGCACCTCGTACATCGACAGCGGCGAGTTGTCCAGCCGGAACTCGCTGAGCGCCAGCCCCGGCTCCGACAGCGGGACCTCGAACCTTCTCCCCGAGCCGGCGATCGGCTCACTGAGCTTGCGCACGAAGGCGGCGCTGTCGTCGGCCACCTTGAACTCCGCCAGCTCCGCCGGCACCGTGTCCGACCCGAGCCTGAGCTCGAGCTGCCTGGCGGCGCGCGTCACCCGCTCGGCCACCTCCGACGGCGAGACCTCCTCGGTCGACCGGCCGGCCGAGATCTGGGCGCTGTAGGGCTGGCCCAGCGAGAACTTCCAGATCAGCAGCCCCGCCACGACCACCGCCGCGGCGAGCACGATCTTGTCCACGTACTTCGTCAGCAGGTCCAGGTATCGCTTCATCATCGCAACTCCCAGCGCCGGGCCCGAGGCCCGGCCGCGGATCTCGGCCCACGGACGCCCTAGTTCATCTCCTCGCCCTCGGTCGAGCTCTCGGGCAACGGCACACCCACCGCCAGCTTGATCACCCGAGGCATCAGCGGCGCCGTCCAGGCCCGCAGCCACACCGTCTCGATCGACATCGTCAGCTGCACCACGTCGTCCGGCCCGTACACGTAGCCCTGAAGCAGGTCCTGGTACTCGTCCACGTCCTGCGTCGTCAGCTGCAGCACCGTGATGAAGTTCACCTTCGACAGCGCGTCGATGAACTGCGGGATCCGCGTCGAGTCGATCACCACCGTCACCCGGGCGTGCCAGACGTCGAACACCTCGTTGCTCGACCGCCCCGTCGGCGACACGCTGTAGTCCACGCTCGCGAGCTGGACGGGGGGTGTCGGGTCGGCCTCCTCGCCCTGCGGCGGACCCGCGACCGGGGCCTGCGACACCGACGGCCCGTCCATCTCAGGCGGACGCATCGCCGCCCGCAACGCCGCCGACTGGGCATCAAACGCCGACTCCGCGGCCATGGACGACATGATCGACGCCCGCCGGCCCGTCCCGCTGCCCTGCGTCAGGAACGTCCCGCCGTTGTCGATCCCCACGTAACCCGGCCCGACCACCTCGATCGACACCAGACGCTTGACCGGCCCGGTCGTCACGTCCTGCGTCGGATCGTCGACGTGGTTGACGCGACCGATCGCCTCGAGGATGTCCTGCTGCACCCACAGAGACATCTGCGAGTTCCAGATCTCCGACAGCTTCGGCTGCTTGGCGTCGTAGGCCCAGGCGGCGACGTCCAGCGGCCACGTCGACGGGTCACGGCTGGCGTAAAGGTGAATCCCACGCGCCCGCCGCGTCAGGAACTCCTTGATCCGCTGCGTCCGCCTGGCGGCCATCTCACGCTGCTCGGCCAGCGACAGGTCCGTCACCCTCCGCGGCGAGATCTCGGCGCTGATCTCCTGGTCGACCTTGCCCAGCTCCTCGGCGATCTCCGCCGGCGTCGGCGGGCTGCCGGCGTTGAGGTGCGGAAGCCCGAACGTGTTGGGCTGATCGCTGAGCATCGCCGCCATCATCTCGCGGTACCGCTCGCGGGCCGTGTAGGGCAGGTCCGGCCGGGCCGGCTGCGGGAACAGCCCGTCGAGCATCGGCCGGTGCGACCCGCGGTTGAAGGCCACCGCCTGGTCGATCACCACCTGGCTCTCCTTCTGCATCCGCTGCTGCACCCACTCGAGCTTCTCGATCGCCGGCTGGTTGACCACCATCCGCACCGACTGCGGCTCGCCCGCCGCCTCGGGCGCCGGGATCTGCACCGACGCGTCGGCGTACTGGTTGATCTCCGACAGCTTGGCGTTGGCCTGACGGCTCATGTCCCCCCTGAACTGGCTGCCCGGCATCCACACGACGAACACCCACACCGCCAGCGACGCGACGATCACCCCCGCCGAGCCGACGGTCATGGGGTTGGCCTTGGCCCATTCCAGCAAGCGTTTGACGTGGTTCATGACCTGGCCTCCGCATCAGCCGGCGTCGGACGCAGGCTGGTCGTGGGTTCCGCGGTTACGCCCTGCTGCTGATCCTGCGTCGGCGGCGGCGACGGCTCGACCGGGGCGGGCGCCTCGGTCCCCGCGGCCAGACGCTCCTCGGCCGCCCGCGCCTGGTCCGGCGGCAGCAGCTCGATCGTCCATCGGATCTCGAAACGCCAGTCCTCCTGGCTCGGCTCGTCCGCCAGCGGACGCGTCGGCAGCACCAGCGCCATGTCCGCCGAGCCGGCCGATGAGCTCATGCCCGGCATCGGCAGGCTGCTGTTGTAACCCGGCGGCATCATCGCCGGACCGGGGTACATCGACTCGCCCGGACGGCGGGCCGCCCCCGGACCCGACGCAACCTTGTCGAACTCCACCACCGGGTTGGCCGAGATCACCATCTTGTACGGCCGATCGTTCCGCTGGGCCTGCTCACGCAGCTTGGACACAAACGTCTGGGTGAAGAACGTCACCCCGTCCTTGTTCGGCGTCGTGCCCCGCAGCGTGACCTGGAACGACGGCGGCAGCGAGCTGCCGTCGGCCGCCGCGGCCCACGGGTCCGTCCGCCAGGGAGACGCCTGCTGCTCGTCCGGCCGGCTCGACACGGACGACGGCGACCACCCCGCCACGCTCGGGTCGCCGCTGCCGATACGGTAGGACGTGGCCATCGACGTGATATAGATCCGCCTCCGCTCGGCACGAGGGACCTCGGCGATCTTCCGATAGTCCGCCGCGAGCGTCTGCGGCTGCGGGTTGGCCGCCTCGAGCGCCGCCTCGATGTCCGACAGGATCAACGGCCAGACCGATCGGCCGTCCAGCAGCGCCTGGAGCGTCCGCATCTGCGCCCGCGGGTCGGCCGCCTGCGCCGCTTCGTCCCAACGATTCTTGAGGTTCGACGCCTGCGTGACCACCCCGTCGACCGAGGACAGCTCGCCCTTGTCGAACGCGCTGCGGGCCTGCACCAGCGTCAGCGCGTTCCACGCCGTCGCCGCCACGACCACCCCCGCCGCCGCCGCGAACCACGGCTGCTTGGCCCGCCACTGCTTCTGCTGTCGCACCGCCGCCGGCAGAATGTTCGCCGACACCCGCTCCATCCCCAGCCCCTGCAGCGCCAGCCCGTACGCCGTCGCCAGGTTCACCGCCTCGTCCGCGAACTCCACGTCCTCCTTGCCCTGCACCGTCAGCTTCTTGAACCCCGACAGCCGCGTCACCTCGATCTGAAGCTGCTGCTTGAGGAACTTCTGCAGCCCCGGCAGACGGAACGTCGAGCCCACCCCCACCATCCGCCGCAGCGCCGCGTCGCGGTTGAGGCTCTGGTAGTACCCCAGCGACCGCTGAAGCTCCTGCACCAGATCCGAGAACACCGGCCGCATCGCCTGGAAGATCTGCTTGGCGTA
>JADZET010000236.1 GCA_020850375.1 Phycisphaeraceae bacterium
AGATCGCCCTCATCGGCTGCGGCGGCATCATGGGCAAGCACTCGAACGTCTTCAAGAAGCGCCCCGACTGCCAGATCGTCGCCCTGCACGACGTCTCCATGGACCAGCTCAACAAGTTCCAGGACCGTCAGCTCAAGGACGTCGCGCAAAAGCCCGCCCTCTTCACCGACCTCGCCGCCCTTTACGCCCAGGCCAAACCCGACGCCGTCGTCATCGCCTCGCCCCACACCCTCCACTACCCCCAGGCGATTCAGGCCCTCGACCATGGCTGCCACATCCTGATGGAAAAGCCCATGGTCACGCGTTCCCCCGACGCCCGCGAACTCGCCGCGCGCGTCGAGAAAGCCAAGAAGATCTTCATCGTCGGCTACAACACCCCCTGCTCGCCCGAGTTCGACTTCATCCGCAAGACCATCCGCGACGGCTCGCTGGGTAAGCTCGAACTCGTCCAGGGCTACCTCTCCCAGAACTGGCGCAAGTTCACCATCGGCTCGTGGCGGCAGAACCCCGCCCTCTCCGGCGGCGGCCAGGCCTACGACTCCGGCGCCCACCTCTACAACAGCCTCTGCTGGACCGTCGACGCCCCCGTGGCCGAGGTCTTCGCCTTCATCGACAACGTCGGCTGCCCCGTGGACATCAACTCCTCCACCACCATCCGCTTCGAGAACGGCGTCCTGGCCTCGATCGTCGTCGGCGGCAACTGCCCCAGCGACGGCTCGCACATGGTCTACGTGTTCGACAACGGCCGCATCGAGGTCGACGGCTGGAGCGGCACCTGGATGAACGTCTTCGGCCCCAATGGCAAGATCAAATACCCCAAGGTCACCGCCGATCCGCAGACCCCCGCCGACAACTTCATCGACGCCATCCTCGGCAAGACCGAGCCCCGCACCACCCCCCGCAACGGCGTGATCCAGAGCGAACTCATGGACGCCGTCTACGAGTCCGCCCGCACCGGCAAACCCGCCAAGCCCCAGCGCGGCTGAACCCCCATCGCCAAATGTAGGGCACGCATCCTGCGTGCCAATCTGCGCCCCGCAGAGCACGTATCCTGCGTGCCATTTCCTGATCCCACCCACGAGCCCGCCGCCGGGCTCGTTCTTTTGTTGTGCCCCCCTTGACACCGCATACCTCGTACTATAAGGTAATGTTACCTGACAGTCCGAGGCTTCACCCATGCTCAAGAAACAGACCCTCGACGGCAACATCGAGACGATCCTCCTGGCCATCCTCCGCGACGGCCCGAGCTACGGCTACCAGATCGTCCAGGACATCAACACCCGCGCCAATGGCCTGCTCCGTCTGGGCGAGGGCACCGTCTACCCCGTCCTGCACCGCCTCGAGGAAAAGGGCCTGCTCGCCGCCGCCTGGCGCCAGGGCGACACCGGCCGAAAGCGCAAGTACTACCGCCTGAGCCCCAGGGGCAAGGCCGCCCTGGCCGCTAACATCGAGCAGTGGCACGGCCTGACGGAGCTGATCCTCCGCGTCGTCATCAACCCCGCCCGCCAGGCCGTTGCGACAAATCCTCTCTGATCCCGCCCTCCCAGGAGTCCCGCCATGAGCCGCGCCTTAGAGAAATATCTCGACCAGGTTATGATCTACGCCAACCGCAAGCCTGATGACACCCCCGCCATCCGGGCCGAGCTGCGCGACCACCTCCTGACGAAGGTCGAAGACCTTAAAGCGCAAGGCCTCCCCCCGGAGGACGCCGTCTTCCAGGCCATTGAGGACGCCGGCCACCCCCGGAAGGTGGGCTATGGCCTACGACCGAAGTTCCCCTGGATCGATGTTCGGCACCAGGGCACCGCCCGCGGCGTGATCGCCATCGGCCCCAAGGCCGTCGGCATCATCGCCAGCGGCGGCGCGGCCTTCGGCGTCATCTCGTTTGGAGGATTCTCCGTCGGCATCCTGAGCATTGGCGGCTTCGCGGCCGGTCTGCTGCTGGCCTGGGGTGGATTCGCCTTCGTGCCCCTGGGCCTGGCCTATGGCGGCTTCGCGCTGGGTCTGCTGGCCGTCGGCGGCTTCGCGGCGGGACTGATCGCCGCAGGCGGCGCGGCCGTGGGCGTCTGGGCGGTCGGTGGCGCGGTCAGATCACTTTATCCAATTGACCAGATCCCTCAGTTGGTCAAGACCATACTGGCCTTCAGTCTGGACCATCAGGCGGCGTTTACCCTCGGCCTGGTGGCCATCTTCCTACCCTTGATGGCCGTCGCCCAGTGGGCACTTTGGCGCGAGCGTCATCGTGTCAAGACCGCTGACCCCACGCTCCTGGAGGCCTGACCTCTACCGCTTGGTAATGCTCTGGAGCTGCTCAGCCAGCAGCCGCGCGATCGCCTCGACGATCTCCGACCGGTGCTTGCCCGCCAGCGCCAGCGCGATCTGCGACTCCATCAGCCCGTACGGGATCCCCGTGTCGAACCGCTGGCCCTCGATCGTGCAGGCCGCGTAGGAGTCCTTGAGGATCTGCGTCCGCATGTACTCCTGCGAGCTGGTCAGCTGGATCTCGTTCTTCTCGCGGATGTCGTTCTTGATGTGATGCTCGAGCGCCTCGAACAACTGCGGCGGGAAGACGTGCATCCCGAAGTGGCATAGGTACAGCCCCGGCGGCAGTCCGGGGGTCCGCAGGTTCCGCGCGGCATAGTCTTCCGCGGGCTTTTCCATGATCGCCTGCACCTTGTACGTCCCCGCCGCCGGGTCGATCACCTCGCCCTGGAGCGTGCCGAACAGGTGCAGCAATTTCGACGGCGTCGCCTGCACCGCGCTCATCGCCGCCATGCCTGCCGACTCGTACTTCTGGATCAATTGCGTCGCGCAGTTCTCGTGGTTGGCGCTGATGTAGATGTGATCCCCGAGCATCAAGAGGAACGGCTCATCGC
Organism: Phycisphaeraceae bacterium; assembly: GCA_020850375.1. The sequence goes on from JADZET010000236.1 coordinate 2,877, forward strand.
CCACGAACTTGCGCGCCTGGTACACCGCGTGCCCGTACCCGTCGGGCTTGTCCTGGGCCACGAAGTGCAGCCGGTCGCCGAAGTCCTGGAGCTTCTCGCTGGCCTCGATCGCCCAGTCCTTGCCCTTGAAGGCCTTGAGCGTCTCGAGGCTCATCCGCTTGAAATAGTGCAGGTATTGCTGCTCCTCGCCCGGCTGGGTGACGATGCAGATCTCCTCCACCCCCGCCGCGATGGCCTCCTCGCCGATGATCTGGATCACCGGCTTGGCCAAACCATCGGCATCCACCAGCGGGAACATTTCCTTCTGCACCGCGCTCGAGGCCGGGTACTGACGCGTGCCTCGCCCCGCCGCCGTGATCACCGCCTTACGAACCTTCGCCATGACTCTTTCCCTTCTGAAAAAACCCCACCGAGGTTCAACCGTTATCTTTCACTGCCGCGGGCGTAAGCCCGCGGATCTTGAAAAACCCTAAAATCACCGGCTCGATCGCCCGCCGCAGCGCCTCATTCGCGTACCCGCACCAGTGCACCGGCGAGTGCACGTCCATCGGCGCGTCGAGCTCTCTGCCAAACCCATCCGTGATCACCACCCCCGCCCGCTTGGCCGCCAGCAGCCCCGCGCAGTCGTACGGATGGCACTCCAATCCCCTGGCTCCTTTCGGCCACTTCCCCTGCTTCTCCAGCACCGCGTAGAACAGCGGCCGCAGGTCGCAGCAGAACCGGTCGTGACCGGTCATGATCTCGATCATCTGCCCCGCCGTGGTCATGTACTGGTCGTCGAACACCGCGGCCGACCCCGGCTCGACCTCCCCCAGCGTCCCGCGCACGATCTCCTCCATCAGCTCCGACGCCAGCACCTTCGTCCCCGGGAAGAAGTTCGCCACCTGGCCGAAGCCATGCTTGAGCGTCCCGGCGTCGCTCGGCCGAACCGCCAGCAGCGACGTGTGCCCGCTCGTCACGTCCTGACGCAGCGCCCGCACGGGCCCCCCCTGCACAGCCAGAAAACTATCCGCCAGCGTCTGCTTGCTGTAGGGCAGCTCCACCATCACGCTGGCGAAGCTGTCGCTCAGCCTCGTGGCCTCGCCCCGATCCGTCGCGATCGCCGCGATGAACCACGCCGACCGCTTGTCGTACATCACGTTCCGCGTCCCATCGATCGGGTCGATGATCAACCGGTATTTCAGCTTCGCCTGGGCATCCCCGAACACGCGCCGTCCGTCCTCGCCCATCCCCTCGGCCACCAGCAGCACCGGCTTATCTTCCGGGGGCCACGCCTCGATCTCCCTCTCGATCACCGGCTCGACGTGCCGGTCGATGGCGAAGATCGTGTCGCCCCCCTCCTGCGCCACCGCCGTCGACATCGCCTCGCCCGCCCGCCGCGCCGCGATCAGACGCCCCCGCACCGCCAGCCCGATCTTTTCGAGCCGACGCGCCCACTCCCAGTTCTTTTCCGTTGTATGCGTCACGCCCAGTCCTCCTGGTTCATCTTCACCACGCCCCATTTCGCCGCCCCCGGCCCGGATCGGTCGAACAGCATCGTCTGCCGCCCCGTCTCACGCGTGTACTGCTCACACAACGTGCTCAGCCTCTCCCGCACCCCACGCCTCCTGCTGATCAGCATCGCCACCGTGCCTCCGCACCCGCCACCGGTGATCTTCGCACCGTAGAACCCCTGCACAGGCCCAAGCTCCATCGCCAGCTTGACTAACCTGTCCGTCCCCTCGTGCCCCATCCCGGCACGCAACCCGTAGCTCCAGTGGCTCGCCAGCATCAGACGCCCCGCCTTGCGCATCCGCGTCTCGAGGCAGTCCGCCCCGCACCCTTCGTCCGCTTTTTCCAGCAACGCCGCGAACCTCCGCACCCGCCGGCTCTCGAGCACGTGATGGCTCGTTGCCGCCCGCACGGGGTAAACCTTCCTCGGGTCCACGCGCGTCACGCCGTCGTTCGTCGACCCGTACTGATCGAGGAACTTCTCGCCCGTGAGCTCCACCGGCAGCTTCTGCCGCAGCTCCGTGCAATACCGCTTGGGCCCCACGCGCGCTAACCAGCCGTCGGTCACGTCCAGCCTCTCGAGCACGCTCAGGATCTTCTGCCCCATGAACGCCGCCACCCGCGTGTCCGTGTAGGGATCTCCGCTGACCTCATGCCTCACCCCGCTGTGCACCCCGACAAACCCGAACCCCTCGGGCACCCTGATCACCCCCTTCACCTGCGCCGGCAGCCCGTCCGCCCCCGGCTGGCACAGCAGTTTCAGCAACGTCCCCTCCTCGCCCAGGCACGACGCGACCTGGTCCATCACCCCGCACGGCGCCCCGACGACCCGGTTCTCCACTACCTGGCACGCCGCCGCGAGCGCCAGCCCCGGCACCTCAAACCCCCACACTTCCGCCAGCGCCGTCATGCTGGCCACCTCGATCGCCGCGCTGCTCGACACCCCCCCGCCAAGCGGCAGGTCACTCTGCAGAAACACCGTCGCCCCCTTGATCGCCCGTTCGACCGCGTCCCCCTTGGCATACGCCTTGCCGTGATGGATCAGCCACCACGCGCAACCCGCCACATACTTCGCCCAGTGGTCGTCCCCCTTGAGCGACGCCCCCGCCGCCTTCGGGTCCCCCTTGGCTAATTCCTTCATCCCCACGCTCACTGATTTGCCGCGCCGTCCGCTCTGACACACGAACTGCCCGTCGGATCGCGCCTGCCCCGCCGCCGCCGTCGCCAGCGCCAGCGGCATCTCACACACCAGCGACCCGCTGTAGTCCGCGATCCCTCCCATCACGTCCAGCCTCCCGGGCGCCCGGCTGACCACCACCGGCCCGGCCCCGACCTCAAAGAAACCACAAGCCTTGATCCCCGTGAGCAGCTCTGGCAGAGGTGGAACTCGTAGGCGTGCGTCGTGCATGACACGTTATCCCACAATCTGGCCGCGATTCCATGGCGGATCGATCGACGGCTCGGTCGACTCCTCTTCCCGGGCTTCCCAGCTCTGCGGCGGAAGAATGAAGCGATCGATTGCGGCCGAAATAAGCCCCATGGCTCGACGACGCGGCGCCGCCTGGCAATGAACCTGCCCAAATCGCGCCCACATGGCCGATCTCTCCACCCACTCCGCCAGCCGGCGCACGAAGCACGCGGGGAGTTCGGATGCCACACCCGTCACCACCACACGCCGAAGCCCCAGCAGATTCAAGGCCCCGGCGATCACCGCGCCCGCGGCGTGCAGGCGCTCGTCGAGCCAGGGCTCAACGCCATGTTGCTCCAGGGATCGGCTCATGGCCCGCCAGGCCTTGCTGGGCGAGAGGCCCGCTGCGGACCGCGACGTGCTCAGCCATCCTTCGAGCAGGCCGGCCCGGCTGATCAACGTCTCGAGGCACCCCACCCCGCCGCAGCCGCAGAGCCGGCCGTTGCCCGGCACGGGGGTGTGGCCGATCTCCCCGCTGATGGCCAGAGGGCCGCCGTAAAGCCTCCCACGCACGACCGCCGCCCCGCCCACGCCCTCGCCGATGTCCACGAGAAGAAAATCCTCCGACCTCGGCTCCGCCTCAAGATGTCCCAGGGCCAGGGCCCGGATCTCCTGCACCAATCCCACGTGGCAGGACCAGATGCCGCCGACGTCGGCCGGCAGGTCGGTCGTCTCGGTCCAGTGCAGGTTCGGCGCCAGCAGGACGCGCCCGGCCCGCTCGTCGACGACCCCGGGCGTGCTGACGATGACGACCCTTGGAGCGTGAATGTTCAGTCGCTTCGCAGCCTCCCTCAGATGACGGAGCCAGGTCCCCCTCGAGGCGGGGGTCTTGAACTGCAGGGGCCAGTGCTCGTCCTCAGGACCGGCCACCGGGAGGGCCGCCAGCCGCGTGTGCCGCACGCCAAGCTGCAGGGCGATGATGCTCGGGCGCGACCGGCACAGGTCCACGGGACGTGCCGGCCGCCCCCCCACGCCCGCCTCCCTGGCCTGCCCGTCGTCGATGACCTCCTCCACCAACCCTTGTGCCAGCAGGGCGTCGACCACCTTGCCCACGGTCGGGGCGCTCAGCCCGGTCTCCTTGGCCAGCTCCGCGCGCGAGGCGGACCCGCCGCGCCGCAGTCGGTCAAAGACCCACCGCTCATGAAGACGTCGAAGGCGTGTCGGGCTGCCGGACATACTTAATAAACTTAATTAACAAACATCCGGCGAGCAAGTGTTCTTTTGATAATATCGTGAAATTTTTTTGCTTATTCCGCCGGGCGGAGACGGCGGGCTGCGATGAAGGAGCGGACGCACAGGACCAGCAGCAGGCCGCAGGCGACGGCCATGATCGCCTGCAGGGCCAAGGCGGCGGGCCGGGCGATCTCGGCCCCGCCGGCCGCGGCAATCAGGGCGCGGGTGACCATGTAGCCGGGCATGCCCAGGCCGATCATCGCCAGAACCGCCGCGGCGTGCATCGCGTGTCTGCGTGCGACAGGCTTGACGATCGCCGCGACGCCCGCCAGGGCGAGGGCCAGGCCGAAGTAGGCCGGGATCAACGCCGTGGGCGCCGCGTGGAACGTCGCGAAGAAGACCAACGAAACGAGGATGAGAAAGACACCGAAACTGATGACTATCTGAGGCATGATCGGATCGTCTCCAGCGGCGGGGAGGAACCAGGATGCGGCCGCGTTCGCCGCAGATCATAGGCGCCAAGACCTCGGACGGGCGAACGATTCGCCGCCCCGCGCCGTCGCCGCCCTGCCGTGTGTCGCGGTCGCATCAGGCCTTGCCGTCGGGTTCGTCCCGGCCGGCCCGTGGGGGCAACGAGGGGTCGTCCATCTGTCCGAGGAACTCGGGGAGTTTCAGACCGGCGTTGCGGGCCACCTCGTGCAGCGGGGGCAGCACGCGAGCGAGGCCCGAGGCGAAGTCGGCCGTGCTGGTCTTGCCGTCGGCGTTGGCGCCGCTGTCCCAGACGGTGATCTTGTCGATCTTCAGGCCAGCGATGGCCTTGACCTGCTCCTGGACGAGCTTGGGCAGCTGCTCGGTGACCATCAGCAGCGAGGCCAGGTCCGCCTTGCCCCCGGAAGATTTGACGAGCTCGGCGAAGCCGTGGGCCTTCTGGGTGAGGATGGCCATCAGGCCGGCGGCCTCGGCCTCCATCACGGCGCGCAGGCCGTCGGCCTCGCCCCTCTTCATCCGGCGGGTCTTCTCGGCCTCGGCCTCGGCGAGGGTCTCGATGCGGCGTTTCTCGATCTCGGCGGGGACGACGATGTCGGCCAGTCTCGTCGCCTCCTCGCGCTTGGCGCGCTGCCGCTCGGCCGACTCCTCCGAGGCGTAGGCCTCCTGCATGGCCTGGGCCTCCTTGACCTTCTCGGCCGCGACGGCAAGGCGGGTGGCCTCGGCCTCCTTTTCTCGCCGGGCGGCGTCGGACTGGGCGACCTTGATCTTGGCCAGGTTCTCGCCCTCGACCGCCGACGCCATGGCCCCGGCCACGCGGACGCGCTGCTCGCGCTCGGCGTCGGCCTTTCCGATCTCGCCGTCGCGGAGCTGCTGGGCGACCTTGATCTTGGCCTCGTTGATGGCTCGGGCCGCGGCCTCCTGGCCCAGGGCCTGGATGTAGCCCGACTCGTCGGTGATGTCCTGGATGTTGACGTTGATCAGGCGCAGGCCGATCTTCTTGAGCTCGACCTCCAGGCCGTTGTAGATGTTCTCGACAAGCTTCTCGCGGTCGGCGTTGATGTCCTCGATGGACATCGTGGCGATGACCAGGCGCATCTGGCCGAAGATGATGTCCTTGGCCAGCTCCTGGATCTCGCCGAGGCTCAGGCCCAGGAGCCGTTCGGCCGCGTTTTCCATGACGCCCGGCTCGGTGGCGATGCCGATGGTGAAGGTTGACGGGGTGTTGACGCGGATGTTCTGCTTGGAGAGGGCGCCCTCGAGCTTGATCTCGATGGGGATGGGCGTGAGGTCCAGGTAGGCGTAGTCCTGGATGATGGGCCAGACGAAGGTGGCGCCGCCGTGGTAGCACCTGGCCGAGAGGCCGCCGAGGCCGGCCGACTTGCTGCCGCGGATCTTGCCGTAGACCACCAGGATCTTGTCCGAGGGGCATCGCCTGAAGCGCGAGGCGAAGGCGATCAGGGTGACGAAAAAGACGAGGACGGCGCTGCCGGCGAGAAACAGCCAGGCCATGTTCATGCTTGAACCTTCCTATCGAGCAAGAGGTGAGGACGGTGACGGGTGTGGCGGCCTCAGGAGACCGCCTCGACCAGGAGGGTCTGCGCGTCGGCCAGATCGATGACCTTGACGCGCGTGTTGGACGCGAGTTTCGCCGTGCCGCGGGTGCAGGCGGGCAGGGTGCGGAGGCTGCCCTGGACGACGATCTGGACCTGGCCGACGCCGCTCTGGCCGGGGGGGATGGCCATGTAGACGGTGCCGACGCCGCCGATGGCGTTGCGGTAGTCGAGCGTGCCCGAGTCGCGCAGGCTAAAGAGCGCCCGCATGAGGTAGTAGACGAGCATCATGAAGACGACGCCGACGGCCAGGGCGATGGCGATGACCGCGCCGACACCCAGCCCGCCGAGGGTGGCGATGGCCCCCGCCCAGCCGAAGCCGGCGAAGAAGGCCGTGATGCCGCGGACCGAAAGGACGTGCAACCCGCCGCCGTCGGCCCCGCTGGTGCCGGTCTCGGCGTGCACGTCAAAACCGCCGTGGCCAGCGCCGACGTCATCCCCGCCGACGCCCACGAGCAGCAGCAGCGCCTGGACAACCAGCACCAGCACCGAAAGAAGCCCGATGGCGTAGAAGATCTGAAGCTGCGCGCCCAAGCCGTTCCACCAGTCGGTCATCACGTTTGCCTCCTGGAAAAAGCTGAGCAAAAAGATCAGGGGATATTCTAACGTGAAGGGGGTGGGAAGAGAAAGGAGACGCGAGGCGCGACAAGACAACAAACACCCGGGGCTTGCGCCCCGGCTTGGAAGAACGGGGGGGGCTGATCGCCGGAGACTGGAATGACGGGGCAAAACTTCCGGGGGGGGTCAGCCGGTGATGATGCGGGCGATGTCCTGGTAGGTCACGATGATAAAGACGCTGCCGATCAGCGCCAGCCCCGCGTAGAGGGCCCAGGTCTGGAAACGCTCGCTGACGGGCGAGCCTTTGAGTTTCTCGATCAGTAGCAGCACCATCAGCCCGCCGTCGACGATGGGGATGGGCAGGAAGTTGATCACCACGAGGTTGATGCTGATCAGGCCCAGGAAGAACAGCAGGTAGGACGTGCCCTGGCGGATGACGCGCGTGCCGGTGTAGATGATGCCCACGGGTCCCTGGAGGTGCTCGACGCGGACGGTGCCCTCGAAGAGGCGGGCGAGGGTGAGGTAGACCTGGAGCATGGACTGGTGGGTCTTCTCGAGGCCGATGGCCACCGCCTGCAGGGGTGAGTGGGCCTTGAGGATGACCAATTCGTAGCGGAAGATCTCCGGCGGCAGCGGAGGCTGCCAGGAGGACTGCGCAAGCCAGGACGCGGTCGCCGCGTCGACGGGCAGGGTGATGTTTTCCGTCGGTGACTGGCTGAGATTCAGGGCCATGCTCAGCCGGACCTCGAAGCCCTTGGGATTGGCCACGGCTTTTTCGTGCAGGATCCGCTGCATGTCGCGGAGCGTGGCCACGGGCTGGTCGTCCACGGCCTGGACGCGCGAACCGGGGGGGAGGTTCAGGCCGGCCGCGGACGATCCTGGCAGGGCCGCGGCGAAGACGGGCGTGTCGGTGATGTGATAGGCGATGCCCAGCCGTCCGTGGACGGTCTCGGTGGGCGTGATCTCGACGAGCCGGCCGTCGCGGAGCACAACGATCCAGAGCTTGGAGGTCGTTTCCCTGACGATCCTGGCCACCTGGTCATCGGTGGGCCAGTTGACCTCACCAAGCTGGGCGAGGATGTCGCCGGCCCGGATGCCCACCTTCTCCGCCGGCTCGCCCTGCACGACCTCCGCGACGGTCACCGCCGGCCGCAGCCCCAGCAGGTGCAGCACGAAGGTGTCGCCGACCTTGGCCGTTTCGAGGGCTGGCTCTGCCGACAGGGGGACGATGACGGACTTGGGAGCCTGCCCCTCGGTGCCGGCGAACGTCACGGGCAGCGGCTCGCCTTCCGAGGCGGAGAAGATGCTGTGGAACTGCGTGTAGCTGGTCACTGCCTTCTCGCCCACCGCGGTGATGGTCATCCCCGGTCGGACGCCTGCCTCGGCCAGCTCCTCGGGCAGGGCCTGGGGGTCCATGTCGTCGGGCAGCGTCAACGACGCCGGGGCGTCGAATCCAAGCCAGAGCAGACCCTGGACCGCGGCCGGGCCGGGCTCGGGCGTCATGTCGTAGTCGAGCTTCCGGCCGTCGCGGTCGACGGTCAGGCGGATGACGCGCCCCTCACGTGCCAGGGCCGTCTGGATGCGCACGTCCTGCAGGTCCGTCACGGGCTGGCCGTCGAGGGCGAGGATCTGGTCGCCCATCCGCAGGCCCTGGTAGTCGGGATCGCCGTCGTGGCCCTGGGCGTAGGTGACGTCCGCGGGCGAGCCGGGGACTACGCGCCCGACGGCCGGGGCGTTGAAGCCGACGCCGGCGGTGAAGGCGATGATGAAGAAGATCAGGCCGAAGATCAGGTTCATCGCCACGCCGGCGCTGACCACCGCCGCGCGGGCCCAGATGGGCTTGGCGACGAAGGAGCGCGGGTCGGAGGTGTTGGTGTCAGGCTTGAGGTCGTCCTGTCCGAGCATCTTGACGTAGCCGCCCAGGGGCACCCAGTTCAGGCGATACTCGGTCTCGCTCGTCTGCGCCGCCTCGGGGCCGGCCAGGGACTGGTGCCGCTCGTACTCCTGCTCGCTCGAGCCGAAGCGCAGGCCCATGCCCTTGCGCCACGAGAGGATGCAGGGCCCGAAGCCGATGGCGAACTGCGTGACCTTGATGCCCACGGCCTTGGCCACCAGGAAGTGGCCCAGCTCGTGCACGAAGATCAGGAAGCCGAAGCCCACGATGAGCACGGCGATGAACCAGGTCTGCAGGGCCATGGATTGGAGCATGAGGGCGTTCCGGGGGAATCAGGTTTCCGGGGGGAATCAGGTTGATGTTTCGGCCACAAGTCTAGGCGCGGACCAGGCTGACCCGCGAGGCGACGAACTGGCGGGCCCGGCGGTCGTCCTCGAGCACGGTCTCGAGCGAGTCGGCCGGCCGGGTCTCGATGGCCGAGAGGGCCTCGGCCACCAGCTCCACAATACGTCCGAAGAGGATCCTGCGTTCGAGAAAAGCCTCGACGGCGGCCTCGTTGGCGGCGTTGAGGATGGCCCCGGCGGTGCCCCCGGCCTCAATGGCCTGATAGGCCAGCGTCAGGGCGGGGAACTTGTCCGTGTCCGGCTGCTCGAAGTCCAGCCTGGATAACGTCGGCCAATCCATGGCCCGACTTCTGCCGACCCGCCGGTGCGGATAGGTCAGGGCGTACTGGATCGGCGTCCGCATGTCCGGCGGCCCGAGCTGGGCGAGGATCGAGTTGTCCTCGTACTCGACGAAGCTGTGGGCGATCGACTGCGGGTGGATGATGACGGCGATCTTCTCCGGGGGCAGGTCGAAGAGCCAGTGGGCCTCGATGATCTCCAGGGCCTTGTTCATCATCGTGGCCGAATCGATGGTGATCTTGCGGCCCATGCTCCAGGTCGGATGCCTCAGGGCCTGCTCGACGGTGGCCTGGCGCATCTGCTGCTTGGGCGTCTGGCGGAAGGGCCCGCCGGAAGCGGTCAGGACAATGCGTTTGACGGCGGAGGTGGACTGGCCGTGCAGGCACTGGAAGATGGCCGAGTGCTCGCTGTCGACCGGCAACAGCGCCGAGCCGGTCTTGCGGGCCAGGGGGCTGACGAGCGCGCCGGCGGCGACAAGGGTCTCTTTGTTCGCCAGGCCGATCCGCAGGCCACGCTGCACCGCCAGGAGCGTCGCGGGCAGGCCGGCCGAGCCGACCACCGCCGCCAGGACGTCCGTGGCGTCGGAGGCCTCGACGAGTCGCAGCGCGGCGTCAGGCCCAGCGAACACCTTCACCCCCGGTAGCTCCCCCGAAAGCTGCGATTCCACCGCGCGGGCCAGTTTCGCGTCGGCCACGGCGACCGCGGGCACGCGGAATGCCTTGGCCTGTTCGACGAGCTTGTCGGCGTTGCGGCCGGCGGCCAGGCCGACGACCTCGATCGGGGCGTGCTCGTCACTGGGGCAGTCGGCCAGGTGAGCCACGACGTCGAGCGTGCTGACGCCGATGCTGCCCGTCGAGCCCAGGACGACCAGGCGTCGCGGCGAGATGGGGGAAGGTGAGGGGCTCATGCGCCGGCATCATCCGAATCGCGGGAGGCGTGGTTGGCGTTGCGGTAACCGCGGCTGGGTTGCGTGTGGCCGGCGCTGCCGACGGGGGCTGGACGCGGGCCGCCGGGGATCGCCGGCGCCGGCGTGTGCACGCCGTCCCGCGCCGCGACCATGGCGGGGCGTTTTCCCAGACGCTGCTTGTGGCTGATGGGGCTTGAAGGTCGAGGCGCGGAACCCCCCGTGGCCGCCTGCGGCGCGGGCGATTGCGACGACTGTGCGGACCCGCCGGCCGACGGCGCGGGTTTAGGCTCTGGACGCGGGACCTGTGCCTGCGGCTTCGGGCGGGAGGGCTCAGACGGCTTGGGCGGGTGCGCTGACTGGCCCTGTGGCTGCTGGGAACCGTGCGAATCCTGCCTGCCCTCGCCCCCGGAACCCCCGGAACCACCCGATCCCCCCCGGCCGCGACGGCGGCGACGACGGCCGCGACGCTCCGGCGACGCCTGGTCCGAGGATGAAGTCTGCTGCGACGCCGCCTGCTTGGGCTGCGCCGGCGGCTTCTGCTCGGAGGAGGAAGCCTTGGGGGATTCGCCGCTCTGGTCGGCCTGCTGGTCACCACTGCGACGACGCGACCGGCCGCGCCCTCCGCGACGACGGCGACGGCCGCGACGCTGTTCGGAGCCTTCCTCCTTGGCGTCGGATGGCGTGTCACCGGCTGAATCGTCGTCCTCCTCGCCGGGCTCGACGGGACGGGCGCCGATGGTGTGGCCGGCCTCGATCTCCATGTCCGGGTCGTCGAGGTCCCACGCCACGTGGGACGGCTCACCGGACGTTTCTTCGGTCGTGGCGGACTCCGCCTGCTCCCGCTCGGCAACGGGGGTCTGCTCCTCGTCCGACTCGGGCGCTGCGGGAGCTTGTGCGGTTTTCTTGGCGGGCTGCTCCGCGACGGGGTGAGCCTCGGCGGTCTCGGCCTTGCCGCGACCCCGGCCCGAGCGACGACGGCGCGGCTTGCGGCCGCGCCCCTCCGCCGCCTCGGGCGACTCGCCCGACACCTCATCGCCCTCAGAGGCCAGGTCGGCAAACTCCTGGTCCAGCGGACCCGTCACCGTCTCGAGCACGGCGTCGGGCAGCGACACGTTGGACTCAACGTTCACCGCCCCGCCGCGTTCGTCGAAGGCCACGAGGTCCACCTTGTCCATCCCGCCGGCCGATTGGACGCGGACCATCACCGGCTTGTCGTGCTTGCGCTCGAGGGCCACGAGCTGGCCGCGCCGGCGGTTCAGGAGCTGGAAGGCCACGTCCGGGCTGACGGTCAGCTCGATGCGGGCCACCTGCGACCGGACCATGACCATCGCCAGGCGGCGCATCACGTCGAGGACGACCGACTCGGCGCTGCGGACCCGGCCGGAGCCGACGCAGTGCGGGCAGTTGGTCGAGATCGAGCTGATCAGGGACGCCCGCATCCGCTGGCGGGTCATCTCGAGGATGCCGAACTGGCTCAGCGGCAGCGTCCGCGTCCGGGCGCGGTCGCGTTTGAGGTTGTCACGGAACTGGCCCTCGATGGCGCGGCGGTGCTTGATGTGCCGCATGTCGATCAGGTCGCAGACCACCACGCCGCCGAGGTCGCGCAGGCGCAGCTGCCGGCAGATCTCGTCGGCCGCCTCGACGTTGGTCTTGTAGGCCGTCGTCTCGGCGTCGCGGTTGTCGCGCATCTTGCCGGAGTTGACGTCGATGGCCACCAGGGCCTCGGTCGCCTCGATCACCAGCGAACCGCCCGAGGGCAGGGGGACGATCTTGGCGTGGATGTTCTCGATCTGGGCCTCGACGTCGTACCGGTGGAATAGGGGCACGGGGTCGTTGTAGTAGAGCACCGTCGAGCCCGAGCGAGGGCTGGCGATGGTCAGGAAGTCATGGGCCCGCTTGGCCGCCTGGGCATCGTCGACGATGATCCGCGTGATGTCCGACGAGTAGACGTCGCGGATGGTGCGGATGATCAGGTCGCTCTCGGTGTAGAGCTCGCCGATGTTGGTCTGTGATCGACGGCGTTCGATCGACTTCCACAGACGCTGGAGGTACGCCAGGTCGCGCTTGAGCTCGGCCTTGGTACGGTCCATGCCCGCGGTGCGGATGATGAACCCGAACCCGTCGGGGGGGCTGAGGTCGTCGAGCATCTCGCGCATCTGGCGGCGGAGGTCGTCGTCCTCGATCTTGCGGCTGACGCCCAGACGCTCCATGAAGGGCATCATCACGATGAACCGGCCGGGGATCGACAGGTAGCTCGTGAGGGTCGGCCCCTTGGTGCCGATGCCCTCCTTGAGGACCTGGACGAGCACCTCCTGGCCGCGGTGCAGGCACTTCTGGATCAGCGGCCGCTCGCGGCGGGGCGTGCGCATGCCCACGCGTTCGGACTCCTCCTTGGCCTGCCCGGGGAAGTACATCGGGTGCAGGTCGGAGATGTGCAGGAAGCCGTTGCGTTCGAGGCCGAAGTCGACGAACGCGGCCTGGATCGAGGGCTCGACGTTGGTCACGCGGCCCTTGTAGATGTTGCCGACGTGCGACTCGGAGCTGGCTCGTTCCTGGTAGAACTCCTGGAGCAGGCCCTCTTCCATGATGGCGATGCGGCACTCCTCGCCGCGGGCATAGTTGATGAACATTTCACGATTGGACATAGATTCCTCTGAGTGTTGGATCCGTTCTCTGCGTTGAGCGTGCGCTGTCATCCTGCGTGCGTCCGAGAAGCTCCACAGGAAACTTCCGGGGGGGTCACTGGGCGATGCGTCGGCCGTCGAAGACGTCCGGGACGACGCGCCTGACCTCCTCGCGCAGGAAGTTATGGACCTCGCGGTGGGAGTCGAACTCCAGGGACCGCCGGGCCACGCGCTGGCACTGCTTGATGCTGACGGAACGGATGATTTTCTTGACCTCCGGGATGGCGGGCGGCGTGATGGAGAACGTCCGCAGACCAAGGCCCAGCAGGAGCATGACAAATTCGGGTTCGCCGGCCATCTCGCCGCACAGGCTCACGTCGATCCCGCCGCGGTGGCCGGCGCGGATGACGTCGCGGATGAGCTGGATGACCGCCGGGTGCGCCCCGGTGTAGAGGCTGGCGATCCGCTCGTTGCTGCGGTCGACGGCCAGGGTGTACTGGATCAGGTCGTTGGTGC
>JADZET010000237.1 GCA_020850375.1 Phycisphaeraceae bacterium
CAGTGGCTCGGGGACAGCCCGCCGGCGTGCCAGGCGAGCTACGTGATTCTCGTGGACCGGGGCGATGACGACCTGGCCCAGCTTCGCATCAAGGGCAAGTCGATCAAGCCCTACAGGGAGTTTGTGAAGCGCAAGTTGGCCCCGAAGCGGTTGCCGCTGTTCCTGTTCCGGCTGCGTCTCAGCGGCGCGGTGAAGTCCGACGTGGGCAAGAAGTGGGCGGAACTCGAGATAGATGCGGAGCCGCTGAACCAGGAGAACGCGCTTCGGTACAACGAGATCCTCCGAGCGCATCGCTCGCGGTTCGAACACTCCGTGGCATCGAGTGTGGAGTGGGACGACGAACAGCACGTGGACGCGGCCGAGACGACCGCATTCATGGCCGAACTGACCGAGGTCATGGGCGAGTACATGGTACGTCCGGTCGATGTGGCGAAGTTCATGAAGGCCACGTTCACCGAAGCCAACGTCTCCGCGTTCATCGAAGAGAAGGGCTACGCGGACATCGAGACGTTGATCGCGGAAGTGCAACGCAAGACGCCGGTCGCTCAGCCCGAGAACCTGCCGTTCGAGTAAAGCCAGCCCATGGGCGGCGGGAGGGCTGAGACCTACCGATTCCACCCCGCCGCCCACTTAAAGGAGAGGACACCCATGTACTACAAGGCCTTACGCCCGGACGGCACGGATTTCGCCACGGGCACCACGAAACCCCGCAAGGGTCGCTGGCTGCCACGCATCGATGGCGAACTCGTCATGTGCAAGCGCGGCTACCACGTCTCGGATGCGCCAGCCGAAACGCTGGTGAATGGCTCCTGGCCGTGCAAACTGGCGCGGGTAGAGATACCAGACGGCGAATGGGATCGGGATGGACACAAGCTCGTTGTCCCAACCTACCGCGTAGTCGAGTGGCTCCCCGCGTGGCAGGCGCTCGGGCCGAACGGGGAGGCCGTGGCCGTGCTGATTGAGCGGGCCAGGCGGCTGACGGCGAACGAAGTTCTACGGTTGTTCGACGCATGGCACGCCGCAGGGTACGACGCATGGCACGCCGTATGGCACGCCGCAAGGGACGCCGCAAGGGACGCCGCAGGGTACGCCGCAGGGTACGCCGCAAGGGACGCCGTATGGCACGCCGCAAGGGACGCCGCAGGGTACGCCGCAGGGTACGCCGTAGGGGACGCCGCAAGGGACGCCGCATGGGCGCTTTTTGTCCGCGACCTGATCTCCCCTGAGCAATTCGACATTCTGTACGGCCCGTGGGCCAGCGTGATCGGAGACACCCATGGATAACGTGCACCGGAACGACCCCGAATCGTCCTATGCGGCCGCAGCCGACAGCGCGGGGGCGCGTACCCGGCATATCGACCTGCTCCAGACCTACGTCTCACGGCACCCCGGGCTGACTGCATCGGAGTATGCGGACCTGGTGGGGCTGGATGTAGTCGAAACGCGGCGGCGCCTGACTGATTTGAAGAACCGCGACATTGCGTTTCAGAGCGGGCAGCGCAAGGGGCGGTATCGGCAAGAGTGCCAGTGGTGGCCGCTGGGCCAGGTGTTGCTGCTGTGACGGCGGCCAAACTGGTCGACGTCTACCGCTGCCCGGCATGCGACAAACCGTGGCTGGATGAGTGGGATATGCATCACTGCTGCGATGTCCAGCGTGGCGTCGCCTGGGCCTGTGGCAATGATCGCTGCCCAAATGATGGCCTGCATGAAACTGAGTCGGATGCGAACGAGTGTGGGAATCCACATGAATGTGAGTGCGGGCACATGGAACGGGTGCACGCCCTCCAAGGGCAGTGGGCAGGCTGCTACGACCTCGATTGTAGATGCACTGCTTATGCACCCGTGAAGGTGGAAGCACTGTGATCACCTTTGAAGTGCTTGGCAATCCTGTAACGCAAGGCTCCGGCAAGGCCATCAAGGACCGCGCCGGGAACGCTCGCTACATCCATGACCATCGCGGCCCGCTGATGAACTGGCGTGCAAGCATCGCTCAGGCCGCGCAGGTGGCTGCTGGCGGCGCGTTTGCCGAGCGAAGCGTACCTGTATGGGTCAGCGTGATGTTTCGCCTACAGCGGCCCAAGAGTGCGCCCAAACGGGTCATCCGTCCTACGACCAAGCCTGACGTGGACAAGATGGCGAGAGCGGGTTTGGACGCGCTGACCGGGGTGATATTCGCAGACGATTCGCAGGTGGTGAGCCTGCATGTGCAGAAGGAGTATGCCGGGGAAGCGCAGGCGCCTGGCGCCGTGTTCGTCGTGCGGTTTGGGGATGGCCCATGACTGCGCGCACCCATGCTGACCCGCATCGCCGTTCGAACCATCCGCAGACATCGATGCGGCAACTCAGCCATCGTCGCCAGCGCCGCCGTGTGCGCGAGATCTGGCGGCAGATCGTGCGCGCCTGGAGGGTGCTGTGATGGAAGGCCTTAACTACAACCACGCCGAGGCTTTCTGCCTCATGCAGTACGCCACGGAGGACGGCTCTGAGTGCGAGATGATCTGGAACAGCCGCGACGGTGTGACCCCGATGTACATCACGTCCCGTTCCGGCCGGGAGATGCGACACGTGAATTGGCGCGAGGACCGCTGCCTCCCGGACTACGAGCCGCCCGACGGTTCCCGCCTGTTCGTGGACATCACGCGTCAGCACGCGCTTGAAATGGCGCGGCGGACTCTAGCGCGCCATGGCTTCACTGATATCGAGGAGATCCAGCAGCTGGCCGAGTCTTACCTTGAACCCCCGGGAAACCCGATGCTCGTCGAGGCTGGTCGCTACCGGACCGAGCGGCTGATTGAGGCATCCTCGCTGGGCACGCCGGAGGCCCGGGCAATCCGCGCACAGGCACCGCCCGAGGTTGTTGACCGCATTCTCAACGACGTTCGGCTGCGCAGCGGCTTCGACAACGCCACGGACCCTATGCCCGCCGAAACCAATGCCACCACGGATGGCAAGGCGACCATCGACTGGGGCGAGGTCTCGCGCCTGAAAGATGCGGCGATGCGGCGCTGGGAACGGGCCGGCCACCCCGGGAGCAAGCCGAAGGTGGCACACGCCAGCCTCGCGGCGGCCCGGAAGCGCCAGCGCCAGGCCCGGAAGGCGGGACGCCGATGACCTGCCCACGCTGCCTTGGTCGCGGGACAACGCAGGAGTGGTGGCACCGCTCGCGGGTGAGCATGCGCCGCCGGGAGTGCGGCCTGTGCGGGGGCTCAGGGTTCGCGGACTACGGGGGCGGTGACGCATGAGCATTTCGCGAGTAGTCATGTTCTCCGGCGGGGTTGGGTCGTGGGCCGCGGCCAGGCGCGTTGCCGACACACATGGCACCGATGGGCTAATCCTGCTGTTTGCTGACACGCTCATTGAGGACATCGATTTGTACCGATTCCTGGATGAAGCGGCTGCCGACATTGGCGCGCCACTGGTGAAGGTGGCGGATGGGCGGACACCGTTCGAGGTGTTCCGGGATGTGCGTTACCTGGGTAACACTCGAATTGCACCGTGCTCGCGAATCCTTAAGCAAGAGGTTACACGGAAATGGATGGCTGAAAACGCGCCCGATGCGGTGGTGGTGCTTGGCATCGATTGGACTGAAGAACACCGGATCGTCGGCGCCCGTAAGGGGTGGGAGCCGTGGGAAGTCGAATTTCCGCTCTGCGAACGCCCCTATGTGATGAAGCCCGACCTGCTGAACGACCTGGAGGCGCGCGGGATACGGCGCCCGAAGCTATACGCCGAGGGGTTCGAGCACAACAACTGCGGTGGTGGCTGTGTGCGAGCTGGTATTGGGCAGTTCCGTCATCTCTACCGGCAGCGGCCCGAGATTTTCCGCCAATGGGAACAGGGTGAGGAGGAGATGCGTGCGCTCCTGGTGAGCAACGTCACGATTCTGCGTGACCGGACGGGCGGGATCACTAGGCCAATGACTCTGAGGGAACTGCGTAACCGTCTCGATGTCCAGCCATCGCTGTTCGATGGCGAGGAGTGGGGCGGATGCGGGTGCTTCGTTGGTTACGAGGACAGCGACGGAATGTGGACGGACCCTGGCAGTGGCGACCGTTCCCGCGCCGATGGCACCGAGTGTGGACGATGCCGCTCCCATCCGGGTGCGGTATCTGCGGGCTCGACTTCGAGGCGGTGATCCATCGCACAGGGAGGCGACGATGAAGCGCTATTTGACCCCATCGGAACTCGACCTCGAACACTGGCGCTGGGTGCGGTGGAAACCACAGCACGGCGGGTGGGATCAGCCGCTGTGGGTCGTGCTCCAAGACGAATGGAGACGGGCGGTGAAGACAACAACTCAGATTGGAGGACAAGCATGACGACCGACGCTGACAAGATCCGCTACCTGGCCGATCTGGCCGGGTGGCGCGTAGTAGACGAAGCCAACCGATGGGTGGACCGAGCGGGACGCCACTGGGGTTGGCTCCCCGACTACCCCAACTCCCTCGACGACATCGCCCGCGACCTGCTGCCGTTGCTGCGTGAGAAGGGGTGGGAATACCTGCTGGAGTGGGAGGGCAAGAATCGCCACTACTTCCTTATTGACGACGGCAAATCATGGAAGGGCAGCGCCCGCGACCCCGCCCCCGCCCGCGCAGCATTCGAGGCGATCTGGCAGGCGCTACATGGAGGCGAGGAATGAGCACCCTTTGGAATCGATTCAAGTGGTGGCGCACCGTGCGCCAAACAGCTAAGTGGGGCGAGCACCCGGAAAGCTGGGAGAAGCCCTGTGCCTGCCAGATGTGCTGCCTGTACGGAGAATGAGATGGCTTGGAGACGAGGAATGAAGAGCGAACTGGCACAACTGCGGGTGTATTGGGCGAAGCATCGCTCCCTCGGGCGGCCTACTCCTGACGTTGACTGGGAGGATTTGGACGTTCTCATCGCCGCGCTCGATGCGCTGGATGCGTTGCTTGTTGTTTCTCCGGCTGA
>JADZET010000238.1 GCA_020850375.1 Phycisphaeraceae bacterium
AAGGTCTGCGCGATGCCGTATGACGAGGCGACCAAACTCGTCGAGCACCCGGTGACCTGCCTGGACTGCCATGAGCCGACGTCGATGCAGCTCCGCGTGACACGGCCCGGGTTCCTCAACGGGATCGCGGCGCTGGCCAAGTCGAATGATCCCGTGCCGCACCTGCCGAGCATCGAGCGGTGGCGCCAGGGGGATCGCAAGACCGACTATGACCCCAACGCCATGGCCAGCCGGCAGGAGCTGCGGTCGATGGCGTGCGGGCAGTGCCACGTCGAGTACTACTTCAAGGGCGAGGGCAAGCTCTTAACTTATCCCTGGCACAATGGGCTCAAGATGGAGCAGGCGGAGGCGTACTACGACGCGGTGGGGTTCAAGGACTGGACGCACAAGATCAGCGGGGCGCCGGTGCTCAAGGCCCAGCACCCCGAATTCGAGACGTGGAGCCAGGGGACGCACGCCCGGGCGGGGGTGGCCTGCGCGGACTGCCACATGCCGTACAAACGCGAGGGGGCGATCAAGGTCAGCGACCATCACGTGCGCAGCCCGCTCTTGAACGTGGCCGCGTCGTGCCAGACCTGCCATCGCGTGCCGGAGGAGGAACTCAAGGCCCGCGTGCAGACGATCCAGGACCGGACGCTTGGCCTGATGGACCGGGCCGAGGTGGCGGTGGTGGATCTGATCAAGGCCATCGCCGCGGCGAAGGAGGCTGGGGCGACGGACGAGGCGCTGGCGCACCCGCGTGATTTCCAGCGAAAGGCCCAGTGGCGATTGGATTACGTGGCGGCGGAGAACTCGATGGGCTTCCACGCTCCGCAGGAGACCGCCCGCATCCTCGGCGAGGCGTGCGACCTGGCGCGGCAGGGACAGGTTGAGGCGGTGAAGCTGATCGATGCGGGCAAGCCGTTGGCGATGGAGCAGCCGGCGCAGCCATGAGGTGTAAGAAGAGAGCGGGCAGCCGCAAAAAAACCTTGTGGTTTTTGGATGTCGGTTTACCATAAGGGCACCAGGCCACACGATGGGGGTGGGTGAGCATGGGTGCCCCATGGCGCGATGGGTTAATTACCGGATAGCGGTCAATCAGTTTCCGATACGACGAGCCGTGGCGGTCGTGCTAATGCTCGTGCTGTCGCTCTGGGCGGTACGTACCGATGGGATGATCTGGGGGCAGCTTGGCATCATCAGCAACGTGCTGGTGCACGACGGCAAGGTCTACTTTATTCAGATCGATCGCGGTCTTACGGTCCTCGATGAGCAGTCGGGGCAGGTGCTCAATCGCGTCATGGACTTCGGCAGCGGCTGGTTGATGATGTCCGGCACGAGCCTGGTCCGGTCGTTGTCCGACAACGCCACGATTCGCGACAGCCAAGACATGCGCGTGCTCTGGTCGGGCGAATATCGCACACGTGTGTGGATGGGGGACGACCGGCTGATCTATCAGGACAAGGATGATGCAATCGAAAGCAGGGATGCACGCGATGGCAAGCTGCTGTGGAGGGTGGCGGATATCCGGGGCGACGTCACAGGACCCGTAGCGGGCCGATTGTTGATTGTGGACAAGCAGACAACTGAGGATGGGGAGTCGGTGAGGCTGACCGTACTTGAGACCAAGGGCGGGCGGATCCTTGGCACGATCAACACCGGCACGGACGTTGACGTGATGTCAAAGTTCCTTGGGGCAGACCGCGTGTTTGTTGTTTGTCGGCCAGCTGACTATTGGCGGACCGACAGAAAAACTGCGGATCGGATCCTGGAGTATGACCTTGCGGGGCGGCTGGTCGGGACCGTGCAGCTTTTGCCCGGCCAGACGGAGGACATCTATCACTTTGATGCGGTTGGACGGCATTTCTGCTACGGCGTGGTGTACGAGCCAGGGCAAGAGCCGGAGTGCGAACGCCAGTCAGGGGAATGGAATCACCAAGTCTTTAGGCTGGCTCAGGGGACGCTGACTCTGCGGCCGCCCGACGGAGAGGACTCGCCGGGATCGGTGGTGACGTGGTCGCCGGACCAAGGGGATGGGTGGACGGGCTGGCTCCCATACTTCCGGGAACGTGCCTCGCGCTTGTGCCCGGTGGTTGAGGACGCGGGGAAGGTCTTTCTGGCCAGTAGCACGGGGGAGATCGAGTGCGTCGATCTGGCGACCGGCCAGTCGCAGTGGGTCTATGTTTTTCCCTGCCCCCTGCTGCCGGTGAATCGCTGGGGACGGGTCTCGTGGTATGAGAGCGATGGCGCGAGGAACTATCTGTACGCGAACAACCGGGGCCACGGGTTGCTGGGGATGCTTCGGCTCGATGGGCGTGCGGCAACCACGCTGACGGCGCTCAAGGCGCAGCTCGCCCGTGAGGATCGCAGTAACCTTGTGGTGGTCTTTGATCCACAGCCGGCGGACCCTTATCCGGGCCTTGGGAAGCGATTGTTGATTGTGTGGGGGGCGGTAGCGGCCATCGCGGCGGCGGGTTTGATGGTGGTTGTCTTACGATGGAAGAAGGGCGTCGACCAGTTCAAGTGCGCTGCGGCGGCGTTGCTCCTGACCATGGGGCCGGCGGTGATGCTGCATTATTGGGGGCCGGTCAGCAGCGATGTCGTGCTGGTGTTTAAGGCGACCATCATCATCTTGCTGGCGGCGGCGACATACTGGGGCATCTGGATGCAGATTAGCCGCCGGTGGGTGACGGGCGCATTGACACTGGTCGGTGTAGTCATCGCGTTCTGTCTGGTCTACGCCGCATTGTGCTATACATTCCCGTTGGCGTTCGAGCCGTAGTCCCCCCCCCCCGGTGATCACTCATGCCCGAACGCGTCGGGGCGAGAGCTGGGCATGATGGCGCGCAGTTCGTCGACGGCGGTGCGGTCGACGCGGGGGTACTGGGTGACGTAGCAGGCGTGCGAGAGCAGGTGCGTCGCGGCGGGGGTGGTCAGGAGCTGGAACCAGATGGCCAGGAGGCCGCGGAACCAGACCTCGGGGCTGGTCCAGGGGCAGGTGACGGTGGCGAGGATCAGCAGGGAGATGCCCATGGTGCCGGCCTTGCCCGCGGCGTGCATGCGGCAGAAGACGTCGGGGAAGCGGATCAGGCCGACGCTCGTGAGGATCATCAGGAACGTGCCGGTGAGCATCAGGGCGGCGGTGAGGATTTCAAAAATCGGTGTCATGGTCGGGTCCATTCTTCAAGGCAGTTTTACCACGGAGGACACAGAGATCACGGAGAGAAGACGAGCGTGTTTTCGGTTCTTACTTAATCTTTTCTCCGTGTCCTCCGTGCTCTCCGTGGTGAGATGGCTCTAGAACACTCTCCCGCGTTCGAGGTAGCGGGCGATGGCGGCGGAGCCGAGGAAGCCGACGAGCATGAGGATCCAGACGGCGTCGAAGTAGAGGGTCGACCGCCAGTGGATGCACAGGAGGCAGATGACGCCGACGAGGTTGAGGGCCAGGGTGTCGAAGGCGATGGCCCGGTCGGCGGCCTGTGGGCCGACGACGATGCGGTAGAGGCAGCCGGCGGCGGCGAGGAGCAGGCCGGCCAGGCAGATGACGCAGATGAAATCAAACCAGGGGTCCATGGGCGGCTCCTTGTCAGTTCGCGGAGGGCTGAGGGTTGTGGGCGCGACGCCAGGCGGGGCCACGGGTGAAGTTGAGGATGTTGGCTTCGAGGGCGGTCTTGATCGACTCACGCACGGCGTCGGGGTTGTCGCCGATGTCGATGGCGTGGATGACGACGACGTGCTTGTCGGTGTCGACGTGGACGGAGATCGTGCCGGGGGTCAGCGTGATGGAGTTGGCCAGGAAGGTGACTTCGAGGTCACTGCGGGCCTCCATGGGGACAGCCAGGAAGCCGGGGCGGAAGGTGAGCCTCCGGGCCATGGCGAGCTTGGCCACGGCGAGGGTGGAGTTGGCCAGTTCGCGCAGGAAGATGAAGGCGTAACGGAAGAGGTAGATCAGTCGGATCACGGCAGGGCCTCCTTGTCGGGGGCGAATGTCGCGGCGCTGGCGTGCTGGGCGCCGAGGTGGCCGGACTCGAGTTCTTGTTCAAACTTGATGTCGCGCGGGCCTTGGGGCTTGTCGGGGCCGAGGACGGCCTGGATGTAGTTGGTGGGGTCGATGACGTCGTGGGCGGCGTCGGTGGCGAGTCGGAGGCAGGGCTGGGCGAAGAGGCCCAGGCCGATGGTGAAGAGGATGAGCAGGGAGGTCGGAGCGGCCATGCCGCGGTAGCGACCGGCGGGGGCGGGGCGGCACTTGGGTCCCCAGAAGGCGTAGGACCAGATCTTGGACATCGAGTAGAGGGTGAGGAATCCGGTGATGACGGCGACGGCGACGACGATGTAGTTGCCGCCGAGCATGCCGGCTTTGATGACCACGAACTTGCTGACGAAGCCGGAGAAGGGGGGCATGCCGGCGAGGGAGAAGGAGGCGACGAGGAAGAGGCCCGCCACGCCGGGGGCGAGGTCGAGGGCGCCGCCCATTTTCTTGAGTTCCTGGGTGCCGGTGACGCGTTCGGCGATGCCGCCGACGAGGAAGAGGCTGGACTTCACGATGATGTGGTGGACGACGTAGAAGATGGTTCCGGCGACGGCGATGGCGGCGATGGCGGGCTGGGAGGCCAGGCCGATGCCCATGACCATGTAGCCGACCTGGGAGATGATGTGCCAGGAGAGGATCTTACGGATGTCCCACTGGCACATGGCGCCCATGACGCCCAGGAGCATGGTCAAGCCCGAGAGGACCAGGAGGATCTGGCCGGCGAACTCGTGGCCCTCCTGACGGAAGACCATGACGAAGACGCGTAGGAGGGAGTAGACGCCGACCTTGGTCAGGAGTCCGGCGAAGTAACCGCTGACGCCGGCGGGGACGACGGGGTAGGAATCGGGCAGCCAGTAGATCAGCGGGAAGGTGGCGGCTTTGAGGGCGAAGACGAAGAGCAGGACCATGGACATGGCGGTGACCATGTGGGCTTTTTGGCCGGTCATCAGGGCGGTGCGCTGGGCGATGTCCGCCATGTTCAGGGAGCCGACGGTGGCGTACATGTATCCCAGGCCGATGACGAAGAAGCTGCCGCCGACGACGTTGATGGCGATGTACTTGAGGGACTGTCGGACCTGCTCCTTGCTGGCGCCGACGAGCATCAGGCCGTAGGAGCCGATGAGCATGACCTCGTAGGCGACGAAGAGGTTGAAGAGGTCGCCGGTGATGAAGGCCCAGTTGACGCCGGCGAGGATGATCTGGAAGAGGGGATAGAAGAAGAGGTTCTGCTGCTGGTCGGTGACGGAGAAGCAGGTGTAGATGACCACGACCGAGCCGACGGCCATCGAGAGGCAGAGCATGATGCAGGCGAGCCGGTCGGCGACGAGGGCGATGCCGAAGGGGGCGGAGTAGCCCGAGAGGGCGGTGGCCTGGATGCCGTGGGCATCGACGTAGGCCAGCAGCCAGAAGACGAAGGCGGTCAGGCCCAGGCAGGAGGCGACGCAGAAGGCCTTCTCCAGCCGCTGGAAACCGCGGAGCAGGGCGAGGATCATGGCGCTAAAGAGCGGGACGAGGATGACGAGGATCAGGCTGTTCATGGTTCGTTCACTTGATGCATTTCACCACGGAGATCACGGAGGACACGGAGAAGACACGGAGGAAGATCGGGCGTGATATCTGAATCTGTTCTGGGCTGTCCTCTATGTCCTCCGTGCTCTGCGTGGTGAATGTCTTGTGGTTCTAGTGGCTGGCGGCGAAGGCCTGTTCGTGCTGGTCGGCGTGCTCTTCGGCGGTGAGGGTCTGGCGGTCGGTGGGCAGCTCCTCGGGGTTGTCGGTGCCGTGGTCGAGATAGACGCGGTAGCAGACGGTGAGAAAGAGCGCGCCGACGGCGAAGCTGATGACGATGGCGGTGAGGATGATGTCCGGGGGCAGGGGGTCCATCAGGCCGGCGGTCTGGGCCGGATCCTCGACGAAGGGCGAGGCGGAGGCCTTGGTGTAGCCGCCGCAGACGATCATCAGGAGGTTGACGGCGTTAGAGTAGAGGCCGAAGC
This sequence comes from Phycisphaeraceae bacterium, assembly GCA_020850375.1. The sequence goes on from JADZET010000238.1 coordinate 6,001, forward strand.
CCAGGACGATTCGGATGAGGTTCGGCCGCAGGATGAGGTAGGTTCCGCCGGCGGTCATCAGGCCGATGGTCAGTGCGAGGGGAAGGTCCATCAGCGTTCCTCCAGTCCGAGTTCGACGAAGATGGTCATGAGCGTGCCGAAGACGATCAGGAACACGCCCAAGTCGAAGAAGAGCGCCGTGGGGACGTGCTGATGGCCAAGCAGGGGCAGGTGGAAGTTCAGGAAGGTGTGGTCCATGAAGGCCTTGCCCCGCAGCAGGGGCACGGCGCCTGTGGTCAGCGAGCAGAGCAGGCCGACGACGGAGCACTTCCACCAGGCGATTTTCGCGGCATTTTGCAGGCCGAAGGCCAGGAGGTACATGGCGCCGGCGGCGGCGACCATGACGCCGGCGATGAATCCGCCGCCCGGGAGGTTGTGCCCCTGCCAGAAGATCTTGAGGGAGACCAGCACGGTCAGGGGCACGGCGAACCGGCAGACGGTGCGGAGGACGGGGCTGTGGCTGAGGGTTTGTGGGGTCATGGGGAGGATCTATAAACAGGGTTGATCAGAGCCGGGCACTGTGTGCCCGGACCGGGCTCACAGAGCCCGGCTCGGACGGACGTTTGTTACACCTCGTTGCGGTGCATCTTGGCGCGGTTGTGGGGGCGGCGGGCGCGGAGCAGGCCGTAGATGCACAGGCCGACGACGACCAGGACGGTGATCTCGCCGCTGGTGTCCGTGGCGCGGATGTCAACGATGATGACGTTGACGGCGTTCTGGCCGCCGCCCTGGGCGGGGCTGCGTTGGAGGTAGCCGGCGCCGAGGTTGGCCGTCTCGCGGAACTGCGGGCTCATCGACAGCAGCAGGAGCAGGGTCACCACGACGCCGACGGCGACCGAGACAGCCAGGTGCCAGCCCTTGCGGAGTGTCGAGATCGGGTCGCGCTTCTTGAAGGCGGGCATGAAGATCAGGATCAGCAGGATGAAGATGGTCGAGACGGTCTCGATGAGGATCTGGGTCAGGAGGATGTCGGGCGAGCGATAGACGACGAAGATTGTCGAGACGGTAAAGCCGATGGCGGTCGAGAGGATGGCGGCCTCGAGCCGGGTGCGGGCACGGACGATGGCGATGCTGGCGATCGAGAGCAGGACGCACAGGACCAGGCCGTACCAGGGCATCTCGGCCAGCGAGGTGCGGATGTGCTCGGGGTTGACGCCGCCGCGCCACAGGGCCAGGACGACCAGGCCGACGAGGAACGCCAGGCAGCCCGAGAGGTACCAGCTCAGCGAGCCGCTCTGCCAACGGCTGCTGTAGGCCACGGCGACGGCGTTGGTGGCGCCGAGGATCCTGTCCCAGACGCTCTGGGCGGTCGGGAGCAGGGCGATGAACTTGTGGAGACGCTCGATGATGTTTCGCAGGTTGTAAAGGATCACGCCGAGGGTGATGGTGACGACGGAGAGGATGGCGGGTCCGGCGTGGTGGGGGATCAGTGCGAGGTGCAGGTGAGTGTGCTCCTCGGAGGAGAAGCCGCTGACGAGTCCGCTGGTGACCCCCGGAAGCAGGCCCAGAATCAAGGTCATTGCCGCCAGGACGCCGGTGGGGATCCAGAGGCCGGGGGTGGCGTCGTGGACGTGCTCGAGTTCGTCGGGCTTGCGGCCGAGGAAGATGCCGAACACGAGCTTGAGGCCGACGGCGAAGATGAGGGCATTGGTCAGGACGGCTACGGCGATGGTGAACTTCTGCGCGGCGGGCCACTGGGTAAGAATCTCGTTGGTCAGCAGGCCGTCGTAGAGCGTCTCCTTGGCGAGGTAGCCGAAGAAGGGGGGCAGTCCGGACATGGAGATCGCCGCGAGGAGGCAGAGGATGAAGGTGATGGGCATGGCCTTGCGCAGGCCGCCGAGCTTGCGGAGGTCGCGGGTGTGGGTGGCGTGCTCGACGATGCCGGCGACGAGGAAGAGCGAGCCCTTGTAGGCGGCGTGGTTGAGAATTTGGAGGGCGTCCTGGCCGGCCTCGTGCAGACCGTAGATCAGCGTGATCAGGCCGAGGGTCGAGACGGTGGTGCGGGCGAGGATGGCCTTGAGGTCGGTCTGGAGGAAGGCCTGGTAGGCGCCGAGGAAGAAGGTGAGCAGGCCGATGCTGATGAGGATCGGCGACCACCAGGGGTTCTCGCCGAAGACCGGGAGCATGCGTCCCATGAGGAAGATGCCGGCCTTGACCATGGTGGCGGCGTGCAGGTAGGCCGAGACGGGCGTGGGGGCGACCATGGCCCCGGGGAGCCAGAACTGGAAGGGGAACTGGGCGGATTTGGTCATGGCGCCCAGCAGGACGAGGACCATCGCGGCGGTGAAGAGTGGGGATTGCGTGAGCGCTTCTAGGCGCTGCGGGTCGGTGTAGAGGGCGTGGAGGGAGAAGGTGCCGGCGACCTGGGCGATGAGGATGAATCCGACCATCATGACCAGTCCGCCCAGGGCGGTGACCTGCAGGGCGGTGAGGGCGCCCTTCTTGGCGCCTTCCTGCTCGTACCAGTAGCCGATCAGGAGGAAGGAGGTGATGGAGGTGATCTCCCAGAAGACGAACAGGAGCATCAGGTCGTCGGCCAGGGCGATGCCGACCATGGCGGCCATGAAGGCGGTGAGGGTGGCGTAATACCGGCCCATCCTCCCGGGGTCCATGGGGGTGACGTAGGCCATGGAGTAGATGCTGATCAGAAAACCGATGCCCGAGACCAGGAGGGCGAAGAACAGGCCGAAGGGATCGCCGCGGAGGGCGAAGGCGATGTTGAGCTCGGGCATCCAGGCCCAGCTCAGAAAGGGGGCCTCGCCGGTGTGGGTCGAGGCGAACATCCACGCGGCCATGGAGAAGCTGGCGATGGCGGTGGCGGTCATGACCAGGCCGGAGCGTCCTGCGAGCCATTTCCCGACCAGCAGCAGCAGGGCGGCGCCGGCGAAGGGGGTGAGGACAATCCACGGCAGGAGCTGGGTCATGTCGGTCATCGGGATGGGCTCATGGTGTGGTGATTCAGGGCCGCGGCCGATGTTGCGTCGGCGGGCGTCGGTCGACTCATGGTGCATCCGTCGGTCGCGGCCGCTGAGGCTCAGCAAGGCGCACGACAGCCCCACGCGAATGAGGCTGTATATCGTCAATTACGCATCGTGACAGATAATAGATTGCGGAAGGGAGAGGTGATCTCGCGAAGCAGGACATCGGGCTGGGCGGAACGTCGTTCGCCGTGTCGGCGAGTTCATCGAGGTAGAGGTTCGTGCGACGGCCAATCAGACGATTCTTTCCGGAATGTTTGCAGGCTCAGGGTGTAGTGCAGGCCGCTGGTGTGCCAGGGGGCCTGGAAGATCCGGGGCGGCCCCTCGGGGACGAGGCCGGCTTGCTGAACGTATCGCGTGAGGCGGGCCAGGCTGGTCTCGGAGGGTGGGATGAGGACCTGGACGACGGCCACGCGGTCGGCCCGCGGATGGATCAGCCAGATGAACTCCGGCGGGGCATAGAGGGGGCCGGGCAGGTTCAGGCCGAGGTTGCCGGCGGGGATGAGCGAGTCGGTCAGGACGAAGGGCAAGCCTTCGAGGTGCGGGCGCATCTGGTCGGCCAGCTCGGCGTAGGGGAGGGTGACGCCGGCGCGGTAGCTGGTGACTCGGCCGGACCAGACCAGTCGCGTGGCGGCACCCGTCAGGACCACGAGCATGACCGCGCCGGCCAGGGCGAGGATGATCCTGACGCGGCGGGCGTCGAGGCAGCGGGCGTGCAGGGCGACGGAGAGGATCGGCAGGAAGACCAGGCTCGGGGCGACCCAGCGCGAGCGGACGTTCGTGACGCGGAAGATCAGCAGGGCGGCGACGATTAGCAGGATGACCACGATTGCGGTTCGGAGCATCAGTTGGATGTTGGCCGGCGGGACGGGTCGGGGGCCGTCGGTGGACCATCGTGAGAAGAGGAAGCAGTGCAGGACGAGCATCGGGCCGAAGATACGAAAGAGGGTCAGGCCCAGCCGGCCCAGCCCCAACGAGTTGAGGCCGGCGTCGGCGACGCGGAGCTTGTAGGAGGTCATCAGGGCCAGGTCGGGATTCCGCCAGAGCCAGACGGCGTGGGGGGCGAAAGTCACCAGCAATGCGGCCGCGGCCAGGAGCATGCGGCGGTCGAGAACGACCCCGCGATAGGACGGGACCGAGATCGCCGCCAGCAGCAGGCCCACCAGGAAGAACGAGCTGTTGTACTTTGACAGCAGGGACAGCGCGGCGAAGAGGCCCAGCAGCAGGTAGTCACGCCGACGTCGATGCTCGACGACGCGGAGGAAGCAGAGCAGCGTGGCGTTGATGGCGGTCAGGGCGAGGATGGTGTGCGTCAGGTCGCGGTGCGGGTCCCAGGCGAACTCCTGGATGAACAGGAGCGAGGCGGCCGCGGCCAGTCCGCCCCGGTGGGTGCCGATGAGCCGGTGGGCGTTGGCGTAGGTCAGGACGTAGACGCTCAGCAACAGCACGTGCTTGAGGATCGAGAGGCTCAGGACCGAGACGCCCAGCCCGCGGAGGATCGGTGTCTGAAGCCAGGTGTAGAGCGGTGGCTGGGTGCTGTAGCCCCAGCTCCAACGCTGGGAGAGGATGAACTGCTCGGCCTCATCGACCTCGAGGGAGGTTGAGCTGAGCAGGTAGCGCACCAGCACGTGCAGGGCGAAGTAGAGCAGGAGCAGGGCGAGGCACTGCCGAGGGGTCGGCAGCCGTTCGGCGGACGACGGCGCGCAAGCATCGACGTCCGTGGACGCGCTGGGAGTGCACGGGCGTTTCATGCCCCTTAAGGGCATTCGAATCGTCGCGGTGCTGTGCATGGATGTCCGTCGCAAAACACCCTTGATACAGGCCCGCGATGTGAGCATCACCTGCTGATCCGATGTCCCGCATGCAGGGGCGAGCAAGAGAATAGGAGTATACCCCGGGGCAGGAGATGGGCGGAATCGACGTGGCGGACGGGGTATCCTGTGGGTGTTTCACTGCGCCCCAGGTTCTCACGGGAGGTTTGGTATGTCGTGCCCATTCTCGTCTTCGAGCGGTCGCGCCGGATCCATCATGGTTGAGAAGCCGCGGGGGTTGCTGCCGGCGTTTCTGCCGGTTCCGCCGGCGGGGGCGGCGACGCTGCGCGAGCCGGCGCGTGAGATTCCCGTGCTGGCGGATGTGGATGTGGCGGTGCTCGGCGGCGGGCCGGCGGGGGCCTGCGCGGCCGCGGCGGCGGCGCGGATGGGGGCGTCGGTGGTGCTGGTCGAGCGCTACGGCTTCCTCGGCGGGACGGCGACGGCGGCGAACGTCAACATCTGGCACACGCTCTACGGGGCGGACCATAAGACGCCCGTCATCGGCGGGCTGGCCGAGGAGATCGTCCGCCGGCTCCAGCACGACAAGGCGATCTACAACCAGGCGCCCGACGGCGAGACGGGCGGATGGGTCGTGCACACCGAGGCGGCCAAGCTGGTGTTCGACGACCTGGTCGTGGCCGGCGGGGTGAAGCTGATGCTGCACACCTGGTTAGCTCACGCGGTGCTCGAGGGCTCGCGCGTGACGGCGGCGATCGTCGAGAGCAAGTCCGGGCGGGGGGCGATCCGGGCGCGGATGTTCATTGATTGCACCGGCGACGCGGACCTGGTCCGGCGGGTGGGTGTGGCGGTGCAGACGGGCAATCCGCGGGGAGTCTGCCAGCCGCCGACGCTGTGCTTCCGCGTTGGGGGGATGAGGGACGGGGCCAAGCACCTGCACGAGGTGCAGGCGGAGCTCTACAAGACGCCGATGGACTACAACGGGCAGCGCTACCCCTGCTTCCTTTGGGGCGCCATGGGCGTGCTGGACAAGCACGAGGTGATGATCGCGGGCACACGTGTCACGGACGTCAACGTGGCGGTGACGGACGACCTGACGCGGGCGGAGGTTGAGGGTCGCTACCAGATGCGCTGGGTGCTCGACCAGATGCGGGCCATGCCCGGGTGGGAGGACGTCTACCTCATCGACATCGGGACGCAGATCGGCTGCCGGGAGAGCCACCGCATCTGGGCGGATCATCAGCTCACGCGGCAGGAACTCTTGAGTGGCCAGGTCTTCGAGGACGCCATCGCCCAGAGCTGCTACCCGATCGACATCCATCACGGCAATGAGCCGGGGATCACGTTCGAGCACCTCGACGGCACGCGACGGATTGTTTCGGGCGAACGCAAAACGCGCTACGAGCGTTGGGACAGTGCGCCTGAGGGGAGCCCTCCCCGCTCGACCCTCTGCTGGACGGTGCCGTACCGGAGCCTGATCCCCAAGGGGTTGGACAATGTTCTGGTGGCGGGGCGGTGCATCGGCACGAACCACGACAGCGCCGGAGCGACACGCGTGATGATCAACGCGATGCAGTTCGGCCACGCGGCGGGGGTGGCGGCGACGATGGGGCGGGCGAGTCGGGACAGCCGGGGCGTGGATGTCGCAAAATTGCGCAAGATATTGGTGGAGCAAGGGATGCCGCTCTTGGATCCGGCCCCGGGGAGTCCGGGTTCTTCCTGACGGGCTGGACAGTACGGTATTTGTAAGGTATCTATAGGGCTGGAGGTCGATCCTCGCATGCCCCTGCGCGTCCTGTTCCTGGACCTCAATTCTTACTTCGCCTCGGTCGAGCAGCAGGCCAACCCGGCCCTGCGGGGCAGGCCCGTGGTGGTGGCGCCGGTCGAGGCCGACACGACCTTCTGCATCGCGGCGAGCTACGAGGCCAAGAAGTTCGGCATCCGGACCGGCACGCGCATCAGCGACGCCAAGGTGCTCTGCCCGGAGCTGGTCATCGTCACCACGCGGACGGAGCGCTACGTGCACGTTCATCACGAGATCGTCAAGGCGGTCGAGACGTGCATCCCGGTGACGAAGGTGTGGTCGATCGATGAGATGGAGTGCCGATTGGCGCCCAATGAGCAGCCCCCGGAAGTGGCGGTGGCGCTGGCGCGGCGGATCAAGGAGGCGATCCGGCGGCGCGTGGGGGTGTGCCTGACGTCGTCGATCGGGCTGGCGCCCAATCGCCTGCTGGCCAAGCTGGCGACGGACATGCAGAAGCCCGACGGGCTGGTCGTGCTTGAGGAGTCCGACCTGCCGCACAAGCTCTATCCGCTCAAGCTCACGGACTTTTGCGGGATCGGGCCGCGCATGGAGCGGCGGCTTAGCGCGGCGAGCGTGTGGACCGTCGAGGCGATGTGCAACCTCTCGATCCGGGAGATGCGGCGGATCTGGGGCGGCGTGGTGGGGGAGCGGTGGTGGCACCTTTTGCGCGGGCACGAGGTCGAGGACCTCCCCACGCACACGGGGTCGATGAGCCATGAGCACGTGCTGCCCCCGGAAGAGCGCAACCTGCCGGCGGCGCGACAGGTCGTCGTCCGGCTGCTGCACAAGGCGGCGGCGCGGGCGCGCAAGGAGGGTTACGTCGCCGGGTCGCTGAGCTTGTTCGTTCGCTTCACCAGCCGGCAGCACTGGGAACGGCATGTGCTGCTTGCCCCGGAGACGAACGACACGCTTATCCTGCTCGACACGTTGGCGGAACTCTGGACGCGCCTTCCGAGGGTTTCCGGGGTTCCGGGAGGTGTCAGCCAGGATTGGCGGTGGGGCGATCCGATGAAGGTGGGCGTGGTGCTGGGGCATCTCGAGCCGGCGCGTGGGGCGACGTTGCCGCTGTTCGAGCCGCTGCGCATGGCGGGCAAGCTCTCGACGGCGATGGACGCGCTGAACACCAAATTCGGCCGACACACCGTCTACTTCGCGGCGATGCACGGGGCAAGGTCGAGCGCGCCGACGCGGATCGCGTTCGGCACCGTGCCGGATATTCGGTTGCCGGCGTGAGGGGGGGAGAGGGTACGGGGTACAGGGTACAGGGTACGGGGTAGGGAGGATCATGCCGAGTCGGTCTGGTCGGGCTGCTTTGGCTTGCGTTCGACCGCCTGGAACCAGAACCAGCGGCAGTTGGGGCAGCGGTCCATGACGTAACGCCTCCAGGACCAGGCGGCGATGCGGATGTGGCCGGCCTCGCCGGCGTCTCGGATGTGGCCGCATTTGCAGCAGCGGACCTGCCAGCCTGGGGCGTAGCCTTTCATAGTTGACTCCGGTGTCTCTAAACGAGCCGCGAGTGTCAGCGGGCGGGGGATCGATTCGCAGCCCAGAACACCGCTTGCTCACGCGCGCGGCTCGTGGAATGTGTCGGTTAATAAGCGTTTGACGGTGTCGTACGCCATCTTCGGCCGGCGGTACTCGTCGACGAGGCCCTTGTTGTTGAAGCCTCGGGCGCGGTTCATGATGCGGCTGACGTGCTCGGAGGATCGGAAGTCGTTGTAGAGCCAGATGGCCAGGCCGGTGTAATCCTTGGGATGGCTGAGGATGTGATTGATGACGGTCTCGAGCAGACGGGCCTGGTAGGGCTCGCTCCAGCGGTCGGCGTTCCAGTCGCGGAAGCCGGCGAGGCCCTCGGCGCCGATCTCGGAGATGATCAGGGGGCGGTCGCCGACGTTCTTAGCCCGCATGAAGCCGACGATGGCGTCGAGCTCCTGGGGGATGTTCTCGATCTCCCGCCAGTACCAGCCGGGGTAGGTGTTGATCGAGACGACGTCGCAGAGGTCGAGGCAGAGGTCGTCCTTGGGGTGATTGCAGGCGTAGGTCACGGGGCGGGTGGGATCGAGCTGGCGGATCAGGCCCAGCAGGCGCTCGTAGGCTGGACGGCTGGCGGGGATATGGCTCTCGCTCTCGTTGAGGATGCCCCAGAGGATGACGCAGGGGTGATTCTTCGACGCCGCGATCATGGCGCGGATCTGCTGCTCCTGGAGGCTGAGGAAGTATTCGTCGGTCAGGTGCTCAGCCTTGTGCTGCCAGCCGATGGATTCCTGCCAGACGAGCAGGCCGGCCTGGTCGCAGAGGTCCAGGAAGCGCGGGTCCTGCGGGTAGTGGCTGCCGCGGACGAAGTTGCAGCCCATGTCCTTGATGATCTGCACGTCCTGCACCAGAAGGTCCAGCGGCTGGGCGTGGCCGAACTGAGGGTGCATCTCGTGGCGGTTGACGCCGCGGAGTTGCAGGGGTTGGCCGTTGAGCAGGAGGTCCTTGCCGCGGACTTCGATGGTCCGCAGGCCGAAGCGGTCGCACAGGTCGTCTGGCCCGAGCTCGACGTAGATGTCGTGGAGCAAGGGGGTTTGCGGCGACCAGGCCGTGGCCTTGCCCGGAAGGGTGAATTGGCGGTCGATCCGGCCGGACTTGCCGGTGAGATGGATGTTGCCCGATTCGAGCGGCCGGCCGTCGCAGGAGATCGTCAGGGGGACTTGGCCGGGCTCGCGGTCGGCGGCCCAGTCGAGGGCGAGGGAGAATTTGCCGGCGGCGACGTCGAGGGTGTTGATCGCAAGGCTCTCGATCCACAGGTCGCCGAGGCGATGCAGCTCGACGTCGCGGGCGATGCCGCCGTGGTGGTACCAGTCCATGTAGGCCTGGTGCAGCGGGCAACGGGCGGGGTCGATGCGGTTGTCGACCAGGACGACCAGGTCGTATTCGCCGGCCGGAAGGTCCTGCAGGTCGAAGTGGAAGCGGACGAAGCCGCCGACCTGTTGGCCGAGCTGGCGGGAGGCGCCCTGCTGACGATCTATCAGGTGGACGGTGGTGATGTGGTGGGAGCCCTCGAAGCGCAGGCGGTGGCGGACGCCGTCGGTCAGGCGGAGGGTCCGGCGGTAGGCGGTCAGGCCGCGCTTGCCGGCGTAGCGGGGCGTGGTGTCGAAGCAGCCGGGCACAGCCATACGGTCGTCGAACTGGAGTTCGGCTGGTTTGACGTCGCGGGTGGTGACGTTGCCCAGGAAGGTGAAGTCCCACAGGCCATTGAGGGACTCGACACGGCGGCGGTGGTGTTCGGGAAAAGCTCTGCTCATGAGAACGGCACTCTGGCCCCGGGTGTGGTGAACCGGGCGTTTGTGGTCAGGGATGAGGGTTCTTAATAAGAACAGGTCCGAACCTGTGTAACAAGTTCGGACCTGGGGGGTTCGGTTTGAACAAGAGGAATCAGTCGGCGTCGAGGGCTTCGACGGGCTCCTGGGCGTGCTTTCCGGTGGCGGCGGCGTGCTTGCGTTTGGCCAGGTCCATGAGCATCTCGGCCTCGGCGTCGCCGAGGAGCAGCCAGGTAGCCCAGTAGTTATGGACCGCCCGCTTGGCCCCGATGAGCCCCTCACGGATGTACTTGCGCAGGCGCTTGCCCAGCAGCAGCTCACGCAGGTCTTCGGGTACGGGCACGCAGATCAGGGGGTTGACAGGGTCCGGCACGAGGTAGCACAGGACGTTCTCGCCCTGGTAAGGCTTGGGCAAGAGGGCGCGCAGGGTCCATTTCCAGGACGGCCCGTACCAGATCAGGTCGAGGCGTACGCCCTCGAGCTCGCTGATGTGCTTGGCGAGCTTGTCGAAAGCCTTGCGATGATGGGAGCTCAGGCCGGCCACCAGTTTGGCGGGGGTCGGCTCGGTCCATCGATCGTGCCAGGCGGAGGGGATGTTGTAGGAAGCTGTCGTGGCCATGGAGTGTCCGTTTCTGATCTGAACCAGGTCTTCATCTAGGGTTACGACGAATTATCCTCCGGGGTTCGCTAGGAGTCCCAAACAGGGTTCATCTGGGCATGTCGGGGGGTCCAAGGCGTGGGAATCACCCACCATCTTACCTTTAGTAAGGTCCGAAAGCGACTTACTGGAAGGCGGCGATCAGACTGTTGCCACGGGGGGAGATCGGGGAGAGGGCGTCACTCGGATATTTATAATAAGTAAATATTATTTATAGCATTACTGTTTTTTAATGGATCAGCCCCGGGGGCGTGTCCCACGAGTCGATCAGCCTGTTGTGCCCGCGATGGTGGGCAGTGCTGGCCCAGGAAATTCGCTAAGCTGCCTATTCTGTCAGTCGACGGGGGTTCGGTGGGCAGGTAGGATCAGGTCCAGTGGCCTCCGGCGGGAAAAATCTGGTGGACGGGGGATGGGGGGGTAAGTGGGGTCCGTCGCCTAGCATCGCGTGATGACCATGACCAACACCAACGCGCCAACGTCCCCAGCCCCCACGCCCAGCGTCCAGAAGGCGGGCCCGGATATCGACGCCAGCGAGTCGACGATCCTGATCGTCGACGACAACGCCCAGAACGTGGAGCTTTTGCAGGCTTACCTCGAGGCCCTGCACTGTCAGACACTCACGGCGTATGACGGCCTGGAGGCGGTCCGGCTGGTCGAGGCCAGCGACCCCAAGCCGGACCTGGTGCTGCTGGACATCATGATGCCCAAGATGAGCGGCTTCGAGGTCTGCCGGAAACTGAAGGAAAACCCGGCGACACGGCCCATTCCCATCATCATGGTGACGGCGCTCAATGAGTTGGGGGACATTGAGCGGGCGGTCGAGTGCGGGACGGATGACTTCCTGAGCAAGCCGATCAACAAGCTCGAACTGCTGACACGGGTCAAGTCGCTGCTGAGGGTGCGGCACCTGAAGCGTGAGCTGGACCGGACGATGGCGCACATCCAGGACATCGAGTCGCGTCCGGGCGGGGGTGTCGGGGGTTCCGGGGGCGTCGGGGGTTCCGGGGGTTCCGGGGGGGCGTGAAGTTTGGGGGGCCGGGTCGGGGCTGAGTTCGTCCACAAGAAAAAGAAGAAGGTCGCTTGGCGTTCGCCCCCGCGTGGAGTACGGGGGGGGTCGGTTTTAACGTTCCGGCAAGGTGTGCGGGCGGTAGCGACGGGGTTGGCGGTGGGGGCTGGGCAAAAGATATCGGCCGTGCGGGCGGGGCGTGAGAATTCTCCAGCCCTGCGCGTCCTGCCCGATCATCCCAGCCGGTTGCAGCGCCGATCCAACCCGTGACACCGAGACCATGTGCCCAGGGCGGGCCGTGGGAAACGGGTCGGCGCGAGGCGTCTAACCAACACACCGCCCTGTGGGGCAGCCCACGCCAAGCAACCACCTGCAGGGGAGAACACCATGAGTCGGATCAACACCAACATCACGTCCCTGATCTCGCAGCGGGTCCTGAATCAGCAGCAGAGCGCTCTGACCAAGAGCCTCGAGCGGCTGAGCACGGGCTACCGCATCAACCGCGGCTCGGATGACCCGGCCGGCCTGATCGCCAGCGAGAAGCTGCGGTCGGAGAAGA
>JADZET010000239.1 GCA_020850375.1 Phycisphaeraceae bacterium
ACGCCGCCGGCGCCGCTCCACTGCCTGCCGATGACCGTGGAACTCGTGGTCAGTTGCCCTGCTTGCAGGTCATAGGTTCCGGATGACCCGGTATCCCAACCGACATTCAAGCCGAATTCCGGCCTTACGGTCCCACCGGTCTGCGTCACGGCGGCAGTGCCGTCCCTGCCCACTCTCATCACATTCGGCAGCAACTCACCCCCTGCGATGGACAGCGTCATGGTCCCGCTGCCGGTGGCATCCAAGTTCACGTCGCCGAGTTCCGGGCCCAGCCCGGCGGCGTTGTAGCTGACGATCCGATCGACGGCATCCGCTTGGAGGAGCAAGACCTTGTCACCCGCCCCCGGCACCCCCGCCCCCCCCGGCCCGCCCGCCGTGGCCGACCAGTTCGCCGGATCGCTCCAGTCCCCCGACCCGCCGACCCAGTAGCGGTCCGCGGCCAGCGTGGGCCGAGCCTGAAAGATCCAACAAGAGGCGATAATGACCAGGAACGCCGCAAGCGACCGCTTCATGGAAGACATGTGTGGCCCTCGTATAGCAAGGATGTCACTATAAATAACGCCATATCCGTCCTTTGTCAAGAGAATTCGACGAAAAAATAGATTTTCAAATAAGATATGCGCCGCAAGTTATGAGGTCTGACCGACGCTTACGCCACCAGCAGCACCTTCCCTGGCGATTTACCGGTCGCGCTCATGCTGCCTGGCGTATCATCCATCCATCGATCGCGTCAGCGAACAGATGGCAAACAAAAGGATGCTCTCTACACAGCCATGTTCCACCAATTCAATGGCACTTCCAGCAGTACTCAGCCACTCTCTGGCGCTTCGTCAACCAAGCGGCATCATCGAAGCATTGGCTGGTTACTCCTCCTCGGGCTGCCAATCCTGCCCGCCACCGTGTCCTGGCGGTCCCATATACCGAAGATATTGGCTCTGTCGACAAGACCGAGCGAAGTCGACCTAGCCCAGGCGCTGGCCTGGGACCGGCAGCAAATTTTGATCTGGGTCGATGCCCGCTCCGAAGCCGCCTATGCCCAGCAGCACATCCCCGGGGCGGTCCTGCTCAACGAGGACCGATGGGACGAGTTGTTCCCTGAGTTTTTCGTCCACTGGGGGCCGGAGCTGGAGGTGGTGGTCTATTGCGATTCCTCGCTTTGCGACGCCAGCCATCAGGTCGCCGAGCGGATGAGAAAAGACCTTCAGACCGACCGCGTTCATGTCCTGTACGGCGGCTGGGAGGCTTGGCTCAAGGCACAAGGTCGCGATTAGATCAGTGAGAATGGGTCGGCTGCCTCATCACTTGACGCGGAGTCAGCCCTCGCCGGCCCTCTGACGATCTACATGGAGCTACATCTCACCTCCGTCTGACCACATTTCCAACCATCGGCATTAAATCCCCAGGCTGGACGCGCAGGGCCTTGGCCAGGCGTTCGATGGTCTCGAGGCGGACGTTGCGTTGGCCGCGTTCGATGAGGCTGATGTGGGTGCGGTGGAGCTTGGCCTGATTAGCCAGAGCTTCCTGGGACAGGCCCAGGCCCTCACGAACCTGGCGGACACGGTCGCCGAAGGCTTGGCGGTACTTGGTGCTCATACAACTTGACAAGTCTGACGGACCGGGCACAATCCGACGACAGACAAAGCGCAACAATGGCGGCTGACCATGCCGCCGGGCCAGCAGAGCGAAGTGGAGGGCGGGCATATACCTGCGCCTGTTCTGGAGGTCGTGATGGACCTGAGGCAGTCTGAAGATCCGATGCCTGACGCTCTCGACCCGCAAGACTCGCTGGCCGTCTTCTGGGTGCTCCAATTGGCGGAGGAGGGGCAGGCGACGGCCACGGTGGAGTACACCCCGGCGCCGGTGGAGGTCCGGCGCTACCTCGAGCAGGCGGATCGGCCGGCGCTGCGCGGGGTGCTCGTTGAGACGGTCTTGCGTCTGCGGAGGTTGGGCGGGGCGGCGGGGTGACCGGGGAAGGGAGGACGGTAGGATCCCGGCGGTGGGGCTGTCTGCTTCATCTCACCACTTCCCCTGCGGGCAAGCTTCGGACGCGATGTGGACCTTGGCGCTGAGGTGGCAGCCGCAGAGGCGGCAGAGGCCCAGGTCGAAGTGTTCGCAGGCGGTGCAGGTTTCCCACCGGCGGCGGGCGGTGGCGTCGTCGGCTTTGTCTAGGCCGAGGTAGGCTTTGGCCAGACCGACGGCGCCCTTAATGGGATTGCCGCGACAGTCGGTGGCGGGGGGCGAATCGGTCGAAACCCCTGAACGCGGAAGAGGCTCCGCATCGAACCGGCACTCCTGGCGCACGAGCCGGGCGGTGGCGTCCCACTCGGCGATGGCGCTAACCCTCTCGTGATGCACTTGCACCACAAGCCCGCCGCCATCGGGGAATCGCACGGACACGCTCTCGGAGACGCGATCGTCGCTCATGAGCTGCTCACCGTGACTTGTCCGCCGTAGGCCACGACGTGGCCACTTGGCCCGCAGCCGGATGATGCTGTCTGCGGGCAGTTGCTGCTGGTCAGACTGTTCTGCACGATCGTGGTGCCGCTGCACAGCGGCTGGGTGGTCTGCCCCCGGAACAGAATCGCGTTGGGCCAGCCGGGCTCGTCTTCGCAGGTGCCATAAGAGGTCAGGCCGATCGTCCACAGGCCGCCGGAGCAACTGACGCAGGCGTACACCTCGAAGTCTTCGTCCAGTCGGCGGGTCGTGGCGCACGGCGGATCGTTGTTATAGATTTGGATGTCCAGCAGACCGATCTCGCTCGAACCGCTGCACCACCCGCTCGTGCAACTGATCGGTATCCAACCCGACTGGCCGCCCACAAGCCAGCGGGCGCTGTCGATGCCATCGCAGACGTAGCAACACGGCTGAATACCGGAGAAGCTCAGATGCAGTTGTGTAATCCCGCCGCAGTTGCAGGGATTGGGCGGCGGCGGACAGCCGCGCGCGAGGTGCTTCCACGACGTGCGGAAGAGGTGCCCGGAGGCGGCGCGTTTGAGGTGCGGGCTCACGAGCAGGCCTCCGGCGTGTCGATGTTGAACTCGGTCTCGGCGCTGATGGCCAGGACCGCGCCGGTGGAGGAGATGGTCCAGTCGCGTTTGAAGGCCTTGAGCACCGGCGTCGCGAGGGTGTGGTCGTAGTAGGGCAGGCTGCACACGCTGAGGCGCACGCCGTTGTACGCGCCTTGATTCGTGACGTCCCACGTCGTCGTGTTGGGCGAGCCGCCGTGATCGGACTCGCCGGTGAAGGTGAGGTTCAAAGGGTTAGTCGCCGTGCCGCGATCGCTGGCCGGCCCACGAAGGTTCACGATCGACCACTTCACGCCCGTGCCAGATTCCTTCCAGACGATGAAGGCCGCGCCGAGCACGCCGCTCTGCAAGTTCGCGGCGCTGCCTGAGGCCACGTCGGCGTAGAGGTGCGATTGATTCTGGACGTTGATCCGCGCGGGGCATACGCCGGCGATGCACGCGGCGGCGATCTTGCCTGCCTTCACGGGTTCCAGCAGGGCAGCGAAGTTGGCGGTGTGCCCCGAACCAGGTGTGCCGCCGGTCAACACGACGCGATTCTTGAACTGCTCGAGCGCAGCCGTGGGCGTGAACAGCGGGCCGTTGATCCCGAGGATGTCGAAGCGGTCGCGGTCAGCGCCACTATCGTTGCGGATGGGAACGATCGTGGTCTGCGCAACGCCGGGGCGCGGCTGAGAGGCAACCTCCTGTTGGGCAGCGCGGTGCGCCCTGGCTGCGTCGATGAAAGCGTTGTAGGCCGTGGCGGGAATGGCCAACGGCTCGCCGGACTGGACTTTCTTCAGAGCGTCTCCCATATTGCCATCCGAACGTCAGTGGTAAAATGCTGCCCAAGTTGGGAAGATCGACATGGCTGGACAAGTCGATGACAACAGGCAGGCGGAGTACGAGCGCCGCGCACCGGGCTGGGTCATTCGGTGTAAGCGGTGTGGGTTCGCCGAACCGTGGGGCAAGTTCGGCATTCGGCTTGGCGCGGAGTCATGGAAGAAATGCACTACCGGCCGCTGTTCTCGCTGTGGACGGATTTGTTGCCACGCCATCGAGAAACGCAAAACAGCATAGATCACCTGCCCGTCGCTCATGTGCCGATCCCCAGGTCGCTGAAGTCGCCCGAGTCGTAGACCTTCTCGACGTAAGCGGCGAGGGGGCGCTTGACCAGGGCTTTGGCCGTGGTGTCCTCGACGTCCTCGTAGCGGACCCACAGATACTCCCAGCCCTTCTTGGCGATGCCGGTGATGCTGCCGACGGTCAGGCCGGTGCGATTGGGCGAGGCGGCAAAGCTGTAGGTGATCTCCCAATCTTCGCCTGACGCACCCCCTCGCTTCGAGCCTGACGCGCCCAGGAACAGGCACTCCCCAGCGTTGAACCCCCGGAAGCTGCCACTGTTGAACTTTCCGGTGAGGCTGTACACCTTCCCCTTGTAGGTGCCTGTGACGTCGGCGTCGTCCTTGATATGCGTCTCGCTGAAGCGATAGACGGGGACCGTGATGTCCACGCCGTCGACCCCATCGCGCGTCGCCCCGATCGCCCCCTGGAAGTTCGGCGCCGTCCCCCCGGAAGGGGCGTAGCTGCCGATGGTCTGGAGGCTCTGGGTGATGTGCTGCGTGCCGCCGCCGGTGTCAAAGCTGTAGCTCGAGTCGCCAACGACGGGTGGATCGGAGTGCGTGATCCCGGCCCGGATGTAGCGAACCGTGCCGAGCCAGATGCCGTTGTGCAGTTCCTCGACCTGGCAGTTGCCTGTGTCGCGGGAGATCGAGCCGATGGTCGTCGGCGCTGCGGCCAACAGTTCCGCCAACGCCTCAGCATGGTCGAGCGTGCCGCGCACGAGGTAGATGAGCTGTGCCTCGTCGCCGCTGACGGTCCGGCTCTGGTAGCGCTCTTCGACGGTGACGGGCATGATCGACCCCGGGAGTGTTGTTCAGGTAAAGGTCAGTCCACCGCGCGAGGCCTGGCTGGCCAGGCGGGCGGTGTTGCGGGCGGTCTGCTCGGTGGCCGTGGCGGTGCGTTCCGCCACACCTCCATCGGATTGCAGACCCAGGATGGCGTCGGCGTTGAACGTGCCGGCCACGTTGATCGTGCGGGCCTTGAAGTCGGCCAGCAGATCGCCCAGATCGGTGACGCTGGCACGGACACGGGAGGCCAGGTCCCCCGAGGAATCCGTCGGCGTCTCGCCCCCGGTCTCCCGTCGCTTCTTCGCCTCGTCCACCGCGTCCTGCCAGGCCTTGCGGGCCATGTCTAGATCCCGCTCGTTCTCGACCAGCCGGCGGGCGTACTCTTCGTCGAGGGCCTTGTGGGCGTCGATGTTCTCCTGGCCGATGCCGGTCATGGTCTGGGCGTGGCGGCGCTGGGCCTCTTCACGCTTACGCTGCCGGTCGAGCTCGCGTTGGGCGATGGTCTGGCCAGCCTCGTCCTCGAGCTGGTTCTTCTTCTGTTGGTAGTAGCGATCCGCCGCGGTGTTGGCCGTGTCGGTGTCGAAGGTCGAGTCGAACAGGCCCTTGAGCGCGTTCCACGCCCTGGTCAGCTCCTTGCTCACCCACGCCCAGACCTCCTGCACCACCGTCGTGAACCACGTCCAGCTCTGGGCCAGGGCGTCAACGGTCTCGATCCAGCCAACGGTTAAGCCGTGCCAAGCGATCTCAGCGGCGGCGAGCAGGCCATGCCAGGCGTCGACGCCGATGCTGACAAACGCTCCCCGGAAGGTCAGCCAGGCCGATTCGAGGAAGTTGATCCCTCGCGTCCACTCCATCTTCAGCCCCAGCCACAGGACCTTGGCCGCCAGGGCGA
>JADZET010000240.1 GCA_020850375.1 Phycisphaeraceae bacterium
ACCCTCTTCTCCGACCGCATCGAGGCCAAGGACCAGGACTTCCACCGCCGCGTCCGCCAGGGCTACCTCGACCAAGCCGCCGCCGACCCCGCCCGCTATCTCGTCCTCGACGCCAGCCAGAAGCCCGACGAGGTCTTCGACGCCCTGCTCGCCGCCCTGCGCCACCGCTTCTCCCCCTCCCCGTAATCACGCCCGCCTGCTACCATCCTCCCCATGCACGGCATCCTCGGACAGGACACCGCCGTCCGGCAACTCCTGGGCGCCCTCGCCCACGACAAGCTCCACCACGCCATGGTCTTCCATGGCCCCCCCGGCGTCGGTAAATTCACCACCGCCCTCGCCCTCGCCCAAATCATCCTCTGCCCCACCCCCCGCCCCCGGAAGGGGGACAATGGTGCAATGGAAGCTTGTGGTCGCTGCCAATCCTGCAAGCTCACCACCACCGACTCCCACCCCGACCTGCACGTCATCCGCAAGGAACTCGCCAACGTCATCATCCGCGACGCCGACCAGGGCGAGCGCACAAAAAGAGGCCCCAAGCTCCGCAACATCCCCATCGACGTCCTCCGCCAGCACCTCGTCGGCGGCGTGATCGACGGCCAGAAATACGTCGAAGCCCCCGTCAGCAAGACCGCCCAACTGGGCCACCGCAAGGTCTTCATCATCGACGAGGCCGAGCTGATCGACCCCATCGGCCAGAACGCCCTACTCAAGACCCTTGAGGAGCCCCCCGCCGGCACCTACATCCTCCTGGTCACCGCCGCCCCCCAGCGACTCCTGCCCACCATCCGCAGCCGCTGCCAACCCATCGCCTTCGGCGCCTTACCCCCGCAAGTCGTGCAGACCTGGCTCACGCAGCACGCAAAGGAAGTGGATTCCCCGCCCTCATCGCGAGACCTCGACTGGATCACCCGCTTCGCCCAGGGCAGCTTGGGCCGCGCCCAACTCGCCCTGCAATACAACCTCACCGAATGGGGCGCCACCCTCGAGCCCGCCCTTGCATCCGCCCTTCGCGCCAAGCTCCCCGCCGACTTCGGCGCCACCCTGGCCGAGAAGATCGACGCGCTGGCCCAAGCCTGGGTCGACACCCACGACAACGCCTCGAAGGAAGCCGCCAACCACCTCGCCGCCGGCCTCCTCCTTTCTTACCTCGCCGACTGGGCCAGAACCCGCCTCGCCGCCTGCGCCGCCGAAGTCGCCAGCCTCGACATCGACGATCAGGACTCCGCCCTCGCCCCCTGGACCGACGCCATCGACCTCCTCACCCAATCTCAGACAGACCTCGCCTCCAACGTCAACCTCGGCCTAGTCTGCGACCACCTCGCCCTCCGCTGGAGCCGAACCCTGACCAAATAAAAAAAGAGGAAAAAAAAGGGGACACTACACATTATTTCAGCCGTATGTGTCTGCTATTACAAGTGTTAGGAGTCTAAAAATGTCTAGTGTCCCCTTTTCCTCCCCCAAGTGTTAGGAGTTAAAAATGTCTAGTGTCCCCTTTTCCGTCCCCCCCTTTTCCGTCCCCGGCCCTTGGGCCACCCATGGAGCATGAAAAGACAGCCGCTTACGACGCTCCGCCGGTCCCAGCGGCATCCCATTTTCTGAGCAGTCATTCAGGACGCGTCTTGGGGTGGAGGTTAACGACGCTGGCCCGTCTCAGGGTCAACAGTCCGACATCAGGGCATGCGCGGCAATTCGGACCTGTTCCGCGAAGCTCGTCTCGTGGCGACGGCTGTCATCAATCTGCTTACTGGCCGGATTGTCGCTAACGATATGAATCGCCGCTGTCCGGACTCCGGATTGCGTGGCCAACGTGAACAGGCACGCGGTTTCCAGGTCGATCATGTTGCACTTCTGCCCCTGGAGGTCGGCAATCATGGCGTCACTCTCAAGCAGCAGCGCGTCGATACTGGCGATCGTCCCTTGGCAGGTCTGGGCTCCCCGGCGATCCGACTCAGCCACTAGCGCCTGCGCCAGAGCCGGATCGCAATGGCTGATGCACGTCGTGGGACTGTAAGCGCGGCTGGTGCCATCGAAGGCTATGGCGCAATTGGGCACCCCGTAGGAGCCGATGGCCGCTTCCGCCAGCAGGCCGCCAACGTAACCGCACGCAATGATTCTCCGCACTCCCAACATGCACAACACTTCCAGATACATCGCAGCCATCGGCGAGCCGAAAACCGGCGGGCATATGCCTACGCGCCGGCCATCCCGGGTCCCAATAGCGAACAGACCCGTCGTCTGGTAATCGTCAAAGAGGCACGTGAACTGCTCTCGCTGGAACAGGTATGGATTTCCCAGAAGCATGAGGACGTCCGGAGGGAATGCCGATACACAGCCACGAGTTAGCCAGTTGTAGACATTCTGCCTCATGTGCTGGCGCCAATCATTGCAAGATGCAGGGTCATTCACATCGATATCCTTTCATACCGTGGCGGATGTGTGTCAGCAGGTCAAGCGTGGAGCCGCAGGATCCCTAGATGCAAGAGTGTCACAGTGGGGTCTTGAAGGAATGGCTGCACAGTGACAGAGATACTGAAAGTGGGCGTGTGGTCATTGTTTGGCGGTTGAACCGTCCGGGTCATGGGGTACGAGGTCACTGTCTACAATGCAGAGCGACGTAATGACGCATCAGGTCGTCGGCGCTAGTGTGAAGGCGCTGACCGTCGGTACGGCCGTGCTGGCGAACGAGCTCCTGAGCGGGGATGGTGTTGATGGTGCGCAAGCCGAGGGTATCGTCTCGTTGAAAGCGGTTCAGGATGGTCTCAAGCGATTCGGACCGGAGATTGCCCAGACACCACCAGGGGTCCATATCGAAAGCGTTGTGGAACACATCGAGGTCGCTGGTGATCAGAAATGCATCAAAGGGACCGGGCGCCACGGTATACCGAAACCAGGGGTCGCGGGCAAGGATCTGTTGGCAAAGCGACTGCTCCGTGTGCCAAAGTTCGTCGTGGCCAAAGTGACTGCGCGACGATTCGAGCAGATCGGCGGGGATCTGCTCGGCGTCGGTGAGGGTGGGGCGGAGTGGCTCAACGTCGAGCGTTTGGCCGTTGGCTCCCCAAGCGTGGATGAAGATGTCGAACTTGCCACCCAGGTCGGCGACGCGCTGGCACAGACGCATTTGCTCGACGCGGCGCAGCAGCGAAGCAAGCTCTGGGATGCCCCGGGTGTTGGCGAAGATCTGCCAGCGGGGCTTCATCCCTGCGTCGAGCAAACGCTCGGTGGCCAGTAAGGCATCGCGAAACGCGCCACGGCGCTTGTAGAACCAGTCGGTGGCGGCCTCTTCGCCAAAGAAAGTGATCTGGCAGGTATCGGGCCCAACCGACTTTGCCCATGGGGCGTAACTTTCGTCGCGTGCCAAGCGCCAGATGCTCAGCAGTTCGTATCGCCAAGGCTTATCGTCACTAAGCTCCGCAGAAAGGGCATGAAGTTGCCGGTAATGGTCGGGAAAGTCGGGTTCACGAATGGCGGTGGAAACCCAGAGTTTCTTGAAGTGTGGCTGGTTCTGGTCGGGGCGTCGGTAAGCGCGGAACTGGGCGGTGATGTCCCGCACCTGTTGCTCGGAGATGGGCCGGTTCGGCGCAGCTGGCACCCAGCAGTGTCGGCAGCGGTTGGGGCAGCCGAACATGTCGAAGCCGATGGCAACCTCGTTGAAGGATAAGGTAGGCATGCGGATATGCTACCATCAAACCCCACATCCCCAGGACGCCTCCGGGCGTAGGAAAGGGGACACTAGACATTTCCTCACCCCTTGTTAGACTCCCCTCATGCCCCGACGCCCCCGCAGCTCCCAAGCCGGCCACGTCTTTCACGCCCTCAATCGCGGCAACTGCCGCATGTCCATCTTCGACAAGCCCGCCGACTACCTCGCCTTCCTCAAGCTCATGGAGGAGGGCCGCCAGCGTGTCGGTGCGCGCATCCTAGCATACTGCCTGATGCCCAACCATTGGCACATCGTCCTCTGGCCCCGCCGGGCTGAGGACCTCTCGGACTATTTCCGCTGGGTCTCGACCACCCACGTCCGTCGCTGGCGGGCCCATCGCAAGACCGCCGGCGAGGGTCATCTCTACCAGGGCCGCTTCAAGAGCTTCCCCATCCAGCAGGACAGCCATCTGCTGACGGCCATGCGATACGTCGAAGCCAACCCGGTGCGTGCCGGCCTGGTCAAGCGCGCCGAGGACTGGCCCTACAGCAGCCTCTGGGCCGGCGATTGCCCCGCCGAGTGCCGCGTGACGCTCGATGCCCCGCCCGTGCCGCGGCCATCGAACTGGCGGACCCTGGTCAATCGACCCCTGCCGCCGTCCGACCTCGAGCCCCTTCAGATCAGCGTCAACCGTGGCCGGCCCTACGGCGGCGACCGCTGGATCAGCTCAGCCGCCAAGACCATGAATCTCGCCTCGACCCTGCGCGGCCCCGGCCGGCCGAGGAAGCCGAAGACTGTCGCCAAGAAGCCAAAAAATGTGTAGTGTCCCCTTTATTTGATCGACGCCCCCTCCGTGTCTTCTCCGTGCCCTCCGTGTCCTCCGTGGTAAAAATTCTTGCCGCCCCCCCTTCGTGTCCTTCGTGGTTAAAAGGTTCTCCCGCCCATGCCCTGGTGGCAGCACTACACCCTCATCGAATGGATCATCCGCCTGGTCATGGTCCCGGTGCTCCTGCGCCGCCGCTTCATGCCCTCGACCACCCTGGCCTGGCTCTCCCTGATCTTCTTCGTCCCCGAGCTGGGCCTGGTGGTCTACCTCCTCTTCGGCGGTGACCGCCTGGCCTACCGCCGCGTCCGTCGCCACCGCCGCTTCCTTAACGCCACCCGCGCCCTGCGCCGCACCGCCAGCGTCCGCGAACGCCACGCCGCCAATCCGGACCTCCCGCCCGAGATCAACATGCTCGCCCAGCACGCCGCCCACATCGGCGGCATGCCCATCCTCGCCGGCAACCACGTCGAATTCATCGAGAACACCCCCGCCTACCTCGACCGCCTCGTGGCCGACATCGACCAGGCCCGCCGCCACGTTCACCTGATCTTCTACATCTACGCCCCCGACCCCTTCGGCCGACGACTCGCCGACGCCCTCTGCCGCGCCAGCGCCCGCGGCGTGCGGTGCCGCGTCCTCCTCGACGCCGTCGGCTCGCGCAAGATGCTCGGCTGCGACCTGGCCGCCACCTGCCGCCACGCCGGCGTCGAGCTCGCCACCGCCCTGCCCGTCGCCAGCCTCCGCCGTCCCTTCGCCCGCATGGACCTGCGCAACCACCGCAAGCTCGTCGTGATCGACGGCAAGATCGCCCACACCGGCAGCCACAACGTCGTCCAGCCCGAGTACGGCCACTGGTGGGCCGGACCCTGGATCGACCTCTCCGGCCGCTACACCGGCCCGATCGTCGCCGAGCTCCAGAATGTCTTCCTCGACGACTGGCTCTTCGAGACCGACCAGGCCCTCGACGGCGACGACCTCTTCCCCCCCATCGAGCCCGCCGGCGACATGCTCGCCCAGTGCGTCCCGACCGGACCTACCCAGGAATCCGAGTCCCTCCTGCGCGTCATCCTCGCCGGCATCAACCTCGCCCGCCGACAGATCCTCATCACCAGCCCCTACTTCGTCCCCGACGAACCCACCCTCGTCGCCCTGACCATGGCCGCCGAGCGCGGCGCCGAGGTCACGCTCGTCCTGCCCCGACGCAGCGACCACTGGCTCGTCAGCACCGCCGGACGCGCCTACTTCGAACCCCTCCTCCACGCCGGCGTCAAGATCCACCTCCACGACAAGGGCATGCTTCACGCCAAGACCATGACCGTTGACGACTCCCTCGCCCTGCTCGGCTCATCCAACCTCGACGTCCGTAGCTTCTACCTCAACTTCGAGCTCAACGTCCTGATGTACGGCCCGCAGATCACCGCCCAGCTCCGCTTCGCCCAGACGCGCTACCTCCACGAATCCCAGCCCATCAACCTCGCCCGCTGGAAGAAACGCGCCACCAGCCTCAAGTACCTCGAGGCCGCCTCAGCCCTGCTCTCGCCCATCCTCTAAAGCAGCGTAAAAACGCCTAAAAATCCTCCGCCCGCGACTTCGGTACACTACCGCCCATGCGTTACCGCATGTTGTGTCTGGACCTTGACGGCACGCTGCTCGGCAGCGACGGCCGGGTCAGCCCCGAGAATCTCGCCGCCATCGCCCGCGCCCGCGCCGCCGGCACACTGATCGTCCCCTGCACCGGCCGCGGCTGGCGCGAATCCACCCACGTCCTGCAAACCATCCCCGGCCTGGAGGTCGGCGTCTTTGTCGGCGGCGCCGCCGTCTGCCTCGTGGCCGACGGCGCCTCGCTCGACCTGGCCGTCATCGAGCCCCACCTCGCCCTCGAAGCCGTCCAGACCCTCTTCGACCTCCCCGAGGCCGTCCTGGTCTATCAAGACGCCTCCCTCACCGGCCACGACTACCTCGTCACCGGCCGCGGCTCCCTCAGCCCACAGACCCAGTGGTGGTTCGAACGCACCGACTCGCGCGTCCGCTTCGCCCAGCACGTCACCCTCACGGACCTCCACCACACCCTGCGCGTCGGCATTGTCTCGACCGACGAGCGCATGGCCGCCGTCAAGCCCATGCTCAGCCAAGCCCTCGGCGACCGCGTCTTCCTCCAGAGTTTCGAGGCCGTCCAGGAAGCCCGCCCCGGCGTCAGCGTCCACGTCCTCGAGGTCTTCGCCCAGGGCGTCGACAAATGGCGCGGCATCGAGTGGCTCGCCCGCCAACGCGGCGTCACCCCCGAGCAGGTCGCCGTCATCGGCGACGAGATCAACGACCTGGCCATGCTCGCCGGCGCCGGCTGCGGCATCGCCATGGGCAACGCCATCGACCTCGTCAAGCAAGCCGCCAAGCACGTCACCCTCGCCTGCGACCAGCACGGCGTCGCCCACGCGATCGAAAAATTACTCCACGAAGAATGGTGACCGGCCAGCGGTTAGGATCAAGCCGTCACGGAAGGAGAGACCCCATGACCACGACCATGCCCGACACCCTCCAGGTGGCGATCACCCGCCTGCCCGGCCATGACGACATTGCCTTGCCCGCCTACCAGAGCCAGCACGCCGCCGGCATGGACGTCCACGCCGCCGTCCCCGCCGACGCCCCGCTCGTCCTCGAGCCCGGCCGACACGCCATGGTCCCCACCGGCTTCGCCCTGGCCGTCCCCGAGGGCTACGAGGCCCAGGTCCGCCCCCGCTCCGGCCTCGCCGCCAAGCACGGCGTCACCGCGCTCAATTCCCCCGGCACCATCGACGCCGACTACCGCGGCCACGTCCAGATCCTCCTGATCAACCACGGCCGCGATCCCCTGACCATCACCCGCGGCATGCGCATCGCCCAGCTCGTGATCAAACCCGTCCCCCGCGTCGCCTGGCTCGAGGTCCGCGAGCTCCCCGCCACCGCCCGCGGCGAAGGCGGTTTCGGCCACACCGGGGCCTGATATCAGCACTGCCAGGGCCGCTGAACGCCGCTCATCCCTAACTTTGCTCCCCCACCCTCCCCCCGGCCGATCTTCTGGGAATCAGGCGCGATCGTTATGCCCTGATTTTTCATCCGCCCTCCGTAACGGACAAAGCGAACAGGCATGAGCAAAACGCGTAAGTCCAAGCCCAGCAAGTCCGCCAGGCACGCACCCCTCGACGGTCGCAAGATCTGGCCCGCCATGGTCTGGGTCCTCCTCGCCGGCGCCTGGTTTATCCTCTTCGCCGCCCTGTGGTCCTACAACCCCGCCGACCCGCCCAGCCACGCCGCCGTCATGGCGCCCGACCCCGCCACCGGACGCGATGCCGTCCAGAACTGGGTCGGCCGCTTCGGCGCCGTCGTCAGCTACCGCGCCCTGCGCATGCTCGGACCGGGCGCCTGGGTCGGCATGGCCCTGGGCCTGCTCGCCCTCGTCGTCACCGCCATGCGCCGCCCCGTCACCCAGCCCATCCTGCGCGTCATCGGCGCCATCCTCATGGTCGTCGCCGCCAGCGCCGTCTCCGACCTCTACGGCTCGCAGCGCGTCGACCCCATGGCGGGCGGCCTGGTCGCCTTCGCCATCAACAGCGAACTCCTCCCCCGCTTCGCCGTCATGGGCACCGTCGCCATCCTCCTCGTCGGTTTCCTCGTCGGCATGATGCTCGCCATCGACCAGATCGTCGTCGCCGTCGGCTCCCTCGCCCTGCGGGCCGTCGCCTCCCTGGCCAAGATCAAGCTCCCAAGCCTCAAGCTCCGTCCCGCCCTGGCGGGTCTGACCGTCGGCAGCGGCGGGGGATGGGGCGACTCGTCCACCAAGACCAAGAGCGCCCGCAAGGGCAAACGCCGCGACGACCTCGAACACATCGACGAGGACGCCGGCGGACTCGGCGCCACCGAGGCCTTCAACCCCGAAGATAAAGCCGTCGCCGTCGTCGACCCCGACGAAGAAGAACAAATCGCTGACGACGCGGACGCCCCGGAGGACACTGACGACGACGCCATCGACGCCCCCGGCGCCTTCCTCGCCGAGCGATCCTTCGACCCCGAGTCCCTCCGCGCCAAGATCAAACAGCTCCCCATCAACTTCGCCGCCGCCGCCAAGAAGGACGACGGCGCCTTCGCCGCCGCCCGCGAGATCGACCTCTCGGGCTACCAGTTCCCCGGCCTCGACCAGCTCGAGGACCCCGAGCACAGCTTCAGCGCCGAGATGGAGGCCCTCGTCCGTGAGCAGGCCGTCCAGCTCGAGTCCGCCCTCCGACAGTACCGCATCGAGGGCGAGGTCGTCGGCATCGACTCCGGACCGGTCATCACCCTCTTCGAGGTCCGCCTCGCCCCAGGCACCAAGGTCAACGCCATCTCCCGCGTCGCCAGCGACCTCGCCCGCGCCCTCAAGGCCCACAACGTCCGCATCGTCTCGAACACCGCGGGCAAGGACACCGTCGGCATCGAGGTCCCCAACCTCAAAAAGGAAAAAGTCCGCCTCAAGGAGCTCATGACCGCCCAGCCCGACAGCGTCCAGAAAATGAAGCTCCCGATGTTCCTCGGCAAGGACGCCTCCGGCGAGCCGCTGATCTACGACCTGACCACCATGCCCCACATGCTCATCGCCGGCACCACCGGCTCGGGCAAGAGCGTGTGCATGAACTCCATCATCATGTCCTTCCTCTTCACCAAGCGCCCCGACGAGCTCAAGCTCGTCCTCGTCGACCCCAAGATGGTCGAGATGAGCATGTTCAAGGACGTCCCCCACCTCATGTGCCCCGTCGTCACCGAGATGAGCAAGGCCGCCGCCATCCTCGAATGGGCCACCACCAAGATGGACGAACGCTACGAGCTCCTGGCCGAGGCCGGCGTCCGCGACGTCGCCGGGTACAACGCCCTGACCCCCGAGGAACTCCGCGAACGCTTCGAGCCGACCTCCGAGGCCGAGGAGGCCCGCATCCCCAAGAAGCTCCCCTACCTCGTCTTCATCATCGACGAGCTGGCGGACCTGATCATGACCCACAAGGAGGTCGAGGGCTTCATCGTCCGACTCGCCCAGAAAGCCCGCGCCGTCGGCCTGCACCTGATCCTCGCCACCCAGCGACCCCAGGCCAACGTCGTCACCGGACTGATCAAGGGCAACATGCCCTGCCGCATCTCCTTCAAGGTCGCCTCCGGACTCGACTCCCGCATCGTCCTGGACCAGAAAGGCGCCGAACTCCTCCTCGGCCAGGGCGACATGCTCTTCCTCAGCCCCCGCACCAGCAAGCTCTCCCGCGCCCAGGGCACCCTCGTCGAGGACGCCGAGATCCGCAAGATCGTCAAGGTCCTCAAGAACATCGCCGAGCAGAACTTCGAGCCCCAACTCGTCCAGCTCCGCGGCTCGGGCGGCGACGAGGACGGCGACGGCACCCCCTCCGAAAAGGACCCCCTCTTCGAGCAGGCCGTCGACATCGTCATGGAGTCCCGACGCGGCTCGGTCTCCCTCCTCCAACGACGCCTGGCCGTCGGCTACTCCCGCGCCTCACGCCTGATCGAGCAGATGGCCGAGTACCAGATCCTCGGCGTCTACAAGGGCTCCCAGGCCCGCGAGGTCGTCATCAGCCCCGAGGAATGGGACGCCATGAAACAACAAGCCCGCGCCGACGCCGAGGCCTCCGCCGCCTCGACCACCACCGAATCTTCCACGGCCGACGATGACGACACTTCCGGGGGCGGGGGTGTCCCCGATGAGATGGACGACGAATACCGCCAGTAGCCCTTTCATTCCGCACAAACCGATCCCGCGCGAGCCCCGCCGTCCCCGGCGGGGCTGTCTTTATACCCGCCGAAACCCCTCTCTCCCCCTCCCCAACTTGCCTCCCGCCCCATCTGCGCGCACGATGGGACGCCGTCCCCCATCCGTAAGGAGTCCCCGCCATGGGCGTTGACGTCTCGAAGCTCCCCATCCGCATGTTCTGCGACAACCTCCGCGCCTGCCCCCGCCACCCCCTGCCCGAAGGCTACTCCATCCGCTGGTTCGAGCCCGGCGACCGTGAAAAATGGGTCTCCCTCTGGCAGGCCGCCGAGGGCAGCGACCAGATCACCGCCGACCTCTTCGACCACGAGTTCACCACCGACCCCGCCCTCCACCACCAGCGCATCTGCATGCTCCTCGACGCCGCCGGCCTGGTCGTCGGCACCAGCACCGCCTGGTACGAGGACGACTACTACGGCCAGCGCGTCGGCCGCGTCCACTGGGTCGCCATCCACCCCAGCGTCCACGGCCG
>JADZET010000241.1 GCA_020850375.1 Phycisphaeraceae bacterium
CCGGCGGGTCCACGCGCGAGCTGACGCACGACCTGGTCGTGCGGATCAAGACCACCTCCGACTGGCTGACGGTGGTGCCGCACCTGACGTGCGTCTGCCACAGCGAGCAGGACGTGTCGCAGATCCTGGCGCGTTACGCGTCGGCGAAGATCAGCAACCTGCTGGCCCTGGGCGGCGACCCGCCGCGTGATCGGCTCAACTACGACCGCGCGGCCGACGCCTTCCAGCACGCGGCCGACCTGGTGCGGTTCATCCGCAAGTTCAACGCCAGCGGCGTGCACCCGGACAGGCGCGGGTTCGGCGTCGGCGTGGCGGGGTTCCCCGAGGGTCATCCGGCGACGCCCAATCGGCTCCTGGAGATGGATTACCTCAAGGCCAAGGTCGACGCCGGGGCGGACTACATCTGCACCCAGCTCTTCTTCGACAACCGGGACTTCTACGACTTCCGCGAGCGCTGCGAGCTGGCGGGGATCAGGGTGCCGATCATCGCCGGGATCATGCCGGTGTCCTCGGCGTCGGGGATGAAGCGGATGGCTGAGCTGGCGGCCGGGGCGCGCTTCCCGGCGGCGCTCCTGCGGGCGATCGGGCGCTGCGGCGATGACGCCGAGGCGGTCGTCCGCGTGGGGGTGCACTGGGCGACGGAGCAGTGTCGCGACCTCCTGGACCACCAGGTGCGCGGCATCCATTTCTACACCCTCAACAAGTCCGACGCGACGCGGCGGATCTATGAGAGCCTCGGGGCGAGGGACAGCTCGGCCCTGCGGGGCTGACGCTTTCGGCGGGGATGGTTGTGCGGTTGGGGCGGGGGAACTAAGATCTGAATGTTTCGAGCAGCGATTCTGACGGGTCTCGCTCCGTGTCGCGTTTGGACCTCGTGGGCCCGGTCGGGCGGCCCGCGGGCTGCACAAAACCCTGCCCGATGTGATGGTCTGGATCGAGTGCCCGCGTGACGGCGAAGGCCGTCGACGCGGGCGGTGATCCGCGTCCTCGACACGGAGTGTTTCGCACATGCCTGGATCGATTCTCCCCTTGCCGGTCATGCTCGAGGAAGAGGACCGGAAGATCTACGAGCAGCTCAAGCCCCCCGAGTCGATCGTCGTCCGCTACGGCTACCAGAAGCTCATCGCCGAGCTGCCCTACGACGGGCAGGCGAAGTTCGGCTGCGGCAGCAAGGTGGTGATCCGCACCAACCGCGGCATCGAGATCGGCGAGATGCTCACGACGACCTGCCCCAACAGCGGCTGCGCCAAGGCGGTCTCGCGCCAGCAGATGCTCGACTACATCGAGAACTCCGGCGGGAAGAACTTCCCCTTCACCGACCAGGGCAAGGTGGTCCGGCTGGCCGAGGCCGAGGACATGATCCAGCAGCAGCGGCTCGACGCCGGCAAGACCAAGATCATGGCCTCGACCAAGGCGGTGATCCGGGAGATGAACCTGCCGATGCACCTGGTGGAGGTCGAGTTCCTCCTCGGCGGGGACCGGATCATCTTCTACTACACCTCCGAGCAGTGGGTGGACTTCCGTGAATTGGTCAAGCGTCTGGCGGCTGAGCACCACACGCGGATCGAGATGCACCAGGTCAACGCCCGCGAGGAGGCGCGCCTGGCGGCCGACTACGAGCGCTGCGGGCAGCACTGCTGCTGCAAGCAGTTCCTCAAGGTGCTCAAGCCCGTGTCGATGAAGTCGGCCAAGATCCAGAAGGCCACGCTGGACCCGACGAAGATCTCCGGCCGGTGCGGGCGGTTGATGTGCTGCCTGCGGTACGAGGACCAGACCTACGACGAGCTGCGCAAGCGCCTGCCCCGCAAGCAGACGCGGGTGGTGACGCCCGAGGGCTTCGGCACGGTGATCGACACGCAGATCATCACGCAGCTCGTGCTGGTGCGACTGGACCACGAGGCGGGGCAGAACGCCTACCCGCTGGAGAACCTGACCTTCCCGCAGGGCGAGGAGCTGGCCAAGCTCGAGGCGGAGTCCCGGGCGAGGGAGGAGGCGAGGTTGGCGGCGATCATGCGTCGGCCCGAGCCTCGGCGGGACATGCGGCCGGGACCCGGAGGCGTCAACGGGCCTGGGGGGCAGCCCGGCGGTCCGCCGCGACGTGATGGGCAGAACGGCGCCGGCCGACCCGGCCCATCGATGCCGCAGCCCTCGCGCGGGCCCGCACGCCGGCCCGAGGCTCAGCCGGACATGCGTGAGATGGACCAGAACGAGCCGGCCGGCCCGCAGGACGTTGATGAGCTCGGGCAGGGGCCGCAGGACGAGCCGTCGGAGCAGACGCCCAACGGTCCGCAGGGGGAGGGGACGGGAGGCCAGGCCGGCCAGGGTGAAGGCGGTGGGCCCGGTGCCGGGCAGGGGCCGCGTCGTCGTCGTGGCCGGCGCAGGCGCGGTGGACGGGGGCGTCGTGGAGGCGATGGAGGCGGGCCGGGGCCGGGTGCTGGGCCGCCACCAGGACGGTCGGGGCCCTCGGGCTCGGGCGGCGGACAGGGATGAGTCGCGGACCATGGGTCGTTTGTTCAGCAGGAGTCAGTCATGAGCAGGGTTATTGTGGTGGGTCTGGGGCCGATCGGCGTGTCGTGCGCGCACGCGGTTCGGACGGACGCACAGCTCGAGCTGGTGGGGCTGGTCGACAGCGACCCGGCCAAGGCGGGCATGGCGCTCGAGGACCTGGACCAGCAGCCCTGCCGATGTCAGCCGAACCTCAGCGAAGAGGAGCTGTCGCTGCGCGTCAAGACCACGCTCGATGAGGTGGCGGGGGCGCGGCCGGAGGTGGCGATCGTGGCCACGGCCTCGCGTCTGCCGGCGGCGATGGGGACGATCAAGGCGTGTCTGGTGGCGGGGATGTCGGTCGTCAGCTCGTGCGAGGAGCTCTCCTGGCCCTGGTACCGTCATGATGCGCTGGCTCGCGAGCTTGATGCAACGGCGAAGGCCGCGCGGCGGACGTTATTGGGCACGGGCGTGAACCCGGGCTTCGCGATGGACAGCTTGGCCATTGTGCTGGCCACGGCGGTGCGGAAGGTGCGCAAGGTCCGCTGCGTCCGCCAGCTCGACGCGGCGCTGCGCCGTCAGCCGCTGCAGCAGAAGGTCGGGGCCACGATGAGCGTGGAGAAGTTCAACGAACTCAAGGCCCAGGGAAAGATGGGGCACGTCGGCATCGCCGAATCGGTGGCGATGGTCGCGGCCGGTCTGGGCAGGCAGGTCGCCCCCGGAAGTGTGGTCGAGTCATTGGAGCCGGTGGTGGCGAGCAAGGCGATGCGCTGCGGCCTGGGGCTGATCGAGCCCGGCCGCGTCGCCGGGATGCGGAACACGGCCCAATGGTCCGGGCCGGACCTGGAGATCGAGCTGGACCTGACGATGGCCGTGGGCGTGGAGGACGCGGCCGACCGGATCGAGCTCGAGGGGCCGGTGTCCGTCCGGCTGGAAATCCCGGGGGCGCTCCCGGGGGACTCGGCGACGGTGGCGGTGCTGATCAACGAGACGCGGCAGATCAACAAAGTTGCCCCGGGGCTGAAGACGATGCTGGACATGCCCCCAGCCGGCTGCCGGGGCTAGAGAGCGGTGAGACGGACAGAAAAAGGCTCCGGCATGCGGGCCGGAGCCTCTGGAGGAAGGAAGAACATCTTTTCGGTGCGAAGTTGGGTGTCGCTGCTTGGGGATATTGACGTCAGAGCGACGTGACCCTCGGACGTCGGGCCAGGAGCATGGTGGTCAGCACCATGCCGATGGTGGCCGCGCCGGGGCTCAGCAGCAGCGACAGCGCGGTCTGCGCGTGGCCGGCGATGCGGGGTTCACGGGCCGGCGACCGGTCGGGCGCGGCCGCGACGGGCGTGGCATACAGGCTCAACGTCAGCAACCCGACGGCCAGCGATCGGACGCGAAAACAGCGACGAACGGTCTGAGTCAAACACATGGTGTCGCTCCTCTTCAAACAGATCACGACGAGAAGGACGTGATTCGGTGGTGTTGAACGTGGTGTTGCCGTCGCGGTGGGGGGCAAGCGTTGCGGCGGCGTGGAGCGGTCTGCCGTGCCGGCTCGCTCCTGGGGTGGGTGTCAGCGGTGTTGGATCGCGGTCATGATCACTACCTCCCTGTAGGAATCCCAGCTGTCCTGCCTGGGAAAATGCAAAGCTCGTGCCATGAATCCAAAACTGAGTCACACCGCGCCTGCACCGCGGAGATCAGGGAACATCGCACACGCGCCCCTGATATTCATCGCGGTTCGAAGCATGCGGGAAGCCCTCGGCTGCCGCTTCGCGCGGCGGTGCGCGAAATCCGAGCAGCAAGAGAGACCCCGGCCCGGGCGGTCACGGTCGAGTGATCAGCCCTTGGCCAGGACTTCTTCGAGGATGGTCAGGCCGCGGTCGAGCTCGTCCTGAGCGATGATCAGCGGCGGGGCGAGGCGGATCACCGTCTTCTGCGAGACGTTGACCATCAGGCCCTTCTCCCGACAGCGCGTCACGACCTCGGCCCCGTCCTTGAACCGGCACCCGGGCGCAGTCGGATCAAGCTCGATGCCGATGAACAGGCCCTTGCCGCGAACCTCCTTCACGACCGGGTGCGACTTGGCGAAGCCTCGCAGTCGGTCCGTCG
The DNA here is from genome assembly GCA_020850375.1 of Phycisphaeraceae bacterium. Next base: position 4,588 of record JADZET010000241.1, read on the forward strand.
CGTGCCGGCCGAGTCTGGCCGCGTGCTCGGGGAGCTTGTCGCGTTCGAGGACGTGGAAGATCATCGCCGCCGTGGCGGTGGCCAGGCAGTTGCCGCCGAGGGTGGTGGCGTGCTTGACCACCCCGCCGTTCTTCTTGACGTTGTAAAGGTCAGCCACGCGCTCGGTAGCGCACGTCACGCCCAGCGCGAGCCCGCCGCCGACGCCCTTGCCCAGGGTCATGATGTCGGGCGTGACGGGCCAGTGCTGATGGCCGAAATACTTGCCCGTCCGGCCGCAGCCGGTCCAGACCTCGTCGAAGATCAAGAGCAGATCGTGCTCATCGCAGAGCTTCCGCAGCCCCGGAAGGTAGCCGTCATCCGGCACGCAGATGCCGCCCTCGCCCTGGATCGGTTCGACAATCACCGCGACGGTCTGTTCGTCGAGCGCGGCCTTGATGGCGTCGAGGGAGTTGTACTCGACGTTGAGGTAGCCCGGCGGCAGGGGCTCAAAGCCCTCGCGGACAGCGGGCTGGCCGGTGGCGGCCATGGTGGCCATGCCTCGGCCGTGGAAGGAGCGGGTGGCGGAGATCACCTTGTATCGGCCCTGAAGCGAGGTTCCTGGGATGGGACCGCCTTGGCCGGGGTTGGCCTTGCCGTAGAGGCGGGTGAGCTTGATGGCGGCCTCATTGGCGTCGGCGCCGGTGTGGCAGAAGAAGGATTTGCCGCCGAAGCCGAGGCGAGCGATGGCCTCGGCCGCGTGGGTCTGCGGCTCGGTGTGCATGAGGTTGCCGACGTGCCAGAGCTGGTGGGCCTGCTCGCAGACGGCCCGGGCGAGGTCGGGGTGGCAGTGGCCGAGGATGCCCGCGCCGAAGCCGGCGAACAGGTCGAGGTACTCCTTGCCCTCGGCGTCGACGAGCTTGACGCCCTGGCCGCGGACGATGGCCACCGGCCAGCGGGCGAGGTTGATGACCATGTGCTGGTCGTGTCGGGCGATGATGTCGGCGGTGGTGGCCATGGGGGGGCTCCCGTGCGGTGCTTCCCGGGAAGGATGAAGAGAGAAATTGTAGCGAGATGGCTGGGGGAGGGATTGCCGATGTATCTGATCCACCACGGGGCGGCTCAGATTGCCTGCTTTTTTTCAATCGGCAATCGGCGATCGCACATCGGCAATGAAAAACAACCCCCGGCCGTCGGAGCGGGCCGGGGGTGTGATTTTGCCAGGAAATCAGCCGAGGAACCCTCCGCCGGGCGTCCTGCCGGGCGGAGTTGAAAGCGGTCGTCTTAGGCGACGGCTTCCTTGAGGGCCTTGATGGGCCGGATGCGGACGGCCTTGGAGGCGGGCTTGGCCTTGATCATGATCTCTTCGCCGGTGAAGGGATTGCGGCCCTTGCGCGCCTTGGTGGCGGGCTTCTTCTTGACGACCATCTTGCACAGGCCGGGGACGGCGAAGACGCCGTTCTTCTTGAGGCTCTTGACGGCGATGTCGGCCAGCTCGGTCAGAGCCGCGTTGACCTGCTTCTTGCTCAGTTGGGTCTTGTCGGCGATGGCGCTGAAGATTTCGCTCTTGGTCGGGGCTTTCGAGGCGCTCTTGGTCTTGGCCATGGATTTGTTTCTCCTAATGCGAAACAGAAAGGGTTGTGCGGGCTGCTCCTGGCGGAACAGGTCTGACCGAGGGATTTTCAGCGGAAAATCCGGATGTTCCCGATCATGGGTTGTGATTTTGCCTGGAAAAATCGGGGATTTCAAGCGCGGCCGACGGAATTTCCGGGGCTGGGGATAACCTCGGCCCGGCCGGCATGACGGCGGAATGGTTTTTCCGCTGGCCGAGATGGGTCCGAACCCCGCCTCCGTGGCTTGCCAAATTGGCAGGCGGACGGGGAAGTTGGCTGCGGCTGGCAGGCGCTGGGGGGGCGTAAGTCGTGATTTTTCCGAGGAAAAGCTGGGTTTTACGTGGCACTGGCTTTGCCATGCCCCGGTGGGGACCCTTATGCACTGGCCAGACGCGGCGTCGAGAGCCGCCCCCAAGGCCCCCGGAAATGAGGCTTTGAACCATGAGCAAGACCATCGGTATCGACCTGGGAACGACCAATTCCGTGGTGGCGGTGATGGAGGCCGGCCAGCCCAAGGTGCTGATCAACAGCCAGGGCAGCCGGCTGACGCCGTCGATCGTCGGCTTCACCGACAAGGGCGAGCGGCTCGTCGGCCAGCCCGCCAAGCATCAGCAGGTGACCAACCCCAAGAACACCATCTACTCGATCAAGCGCTTCATGGGGCGACGGCACTCGGAGGTCCACAGCGAGGAGAAGAACGTCCCCTACGAGGTCTTCGGCGGGGAGAATGAGCTGGTCAAGGTGCGCGCCCGCGGCAAGGAGTACACGCCGCAGGAGATCAGCGCCATGGTCCTGCAGAACCTCAAGAAGACGGCTGAGGACTACCTCGGCGAGAAGGTCGAGCACGCGGTGATCACCGTGCCCGCCTACTTCAACGATTCACAGCGCCAGGCGACCAAGGAGGCCGGCGAGATCGCGGGCCTCAAGGTCGAGCGGATCATCAACGAGCCCACGGCCGCGGCGCTGGCCTACGGGATGGACAAGAAGAAGAACGAGAAGATCGCCGTCTA
>JADZET010000242.1 GCA_020850375.1 Phycisphaeraceae bacterium
CGATCCGGCCGATGCTCCAGGCGGGCTGACGCAGACGACGAAGCTGAGTGAGGATGGAGTCCGCGAAGTGCGGGCGGACGATTATGACCATCCCCGCGCCCAAAGGCCAGCGGGAAACGGCCTGCTGCGGCGTGGTTTTTTCGAGATTGATGAGCAGGCGCTCGATCGGAGTAATCAGCCAGTCGATGGCGAGCGGTTCGAAACGCAATCCGTCGGGCAGGAGCGATTCGACGCAGGGGTAGAGGCCCGTTTCGCTCACGACGGCCATGGCGGCGACGGGCTTCTTGACACGGTATCGGCGGAGGACGGCGAGGATGGGCTTGGCGTAGACGGGGGTGGGGTCGAGCAGGACGTCGATGAGCGGGCGCTGGGCATCGACGTCGGGGTGCGGCGATTCGAGGTCGATGGCGGCGTCGCGGAGGAGTTGCAACGCGTGATCGAACACTTCCGGGGGAAGTGCGGGCGAGGCGAGGGCGAGGACGACGTCGTCCGGTTGGCATCGGTGCGGGGTGACGGCGCGGGAGAGTTCGCAGACGCCGACGGCGAAGCCGGTGACGTCGTACCCCCCGGCGGAGCCGGGGGCTGAATCAGCGGGCGCTGTCCGGCCACCCAACAGGGCGCAGCTGGCGGATTGGCAGGCGTCGGCGAGGGCCTGGAGGAAAGCGGGGAAGGTGGAGCCGTCGTTGCCATCCGGGGGCGGGGGGCGGAAGTCGTCGAGGAAGAACAGGGGCTCGGCGGCCTGAGCGACGAGGGGGTTGAGCGTGGCGGCGAGGCAGTCGGCGGCGGCGCCGGCGTGGCGGCCGCGGGAGGCGGCGAGGCGGCCCCTACTCCCTGCACTGCCTAAGCGGGCGACGAGGACGGGGTCGCGGTAGTCGCGTTTGAAGAGCTTTTCCTTGAAATCGAGGCGGAAGCATCCGGAGAGCTGGCCGTTGCGGGCCAGGACGCGCGGGCCGAAGGTCCGGCGGAGTTGGGCGGCGAGCAAGGCGTGGTCGGGCGTGGAGGCGGGGGCTGATCCCACCGCGGAACCCGGGGTGAGATCGGCGGACGAACCTTGCGTGGGGCGAGGCATGGGCCCGATCGTAAGCGGGAGGCAGAATAGGGGCAATCGGGCAGAAACGACGGGGCAAGCGGGGGAGGGGCACGGAGAGGGTTTATCCTCAAGGGACTTTCATCTACGAAACATCCGTCAGGGAGATGTTTGATCTTTCTGCGTAAAAAAGCGGATGGAAGGTGACGGGAGGTGGTTTGGCCCCTATATTTTCCGGGGGGCATTCCCGGGCAGGACGCGACCAAGGCACGATTTCGAGGCACACGTCAAGATGATTGGATCCCATCCGGAGATGAGTTCAGGCCATAGCGCATCGCGTGATGTGACGGCGCGGGGCCTGTTCGTCCGCCACGGGTTGCGCCACACGCGGCAGCGTCAGGCGATCTATGAGGCGTTGGCGGCGACCAAGGAGCACCCGACGGCCGATGATCTGTTCCGGATGGTCAGCCCCCGCGCGCCGGGGCTGAGCCTGGCGACGGTGTACAACACGCTTGAGGCGTTCTGCGAGGCGGGGCTGGCGATGCGGATCGCGTCCACCTCCAACGGCAAGCGGGGGATGGGCTCGGCCCGGTACGACGCGACGGTGGACAACCACCTGCACCTGCGCTGCCAGCAGACCGGGGCGGTGGCGGACGTGCCGGAAGAGATCAGCCAGCGGCTGCTGGATCGCATCCCGAGCGAACTGCTGGCTGAGCTCGAGGCGAAGCTGGGGTTCAAGGTCGAGCAGGTGCAGATCGAGTTCATCGGGAAGTTCGACGGCGGGCACCCGACGGCGTGAGAGACGCAGGAGCGTCGCGCTGTGAAGGATGACATTTCAAACCCTTGCCCTGGAGGCGAGGGTTTTTTGTTGGCGTGGAGGTCGACGGGCTCAGACGTGCAGGCGGCGGAGGTACCAGAGCCACTCGGCGACGAGGACCAGCAGGGCCGCGGCGGCGAACCAGCGCCAGGTCTCCTGCTGGACACTCGATGCGGCGGCGTGGGTGGCGAGGTCCAGCTTTGCAGACGGGGCGGCGGGCGAGGCAGATGGATCGCGCATCAGGCCCACGGCGCGGGGACGCAGGTCGCTCTCGGCGGGGTCCAGGAGATTGACGGCCAGCGTGGACCAGGGCTCGGGCAGCTCGGGCGAGGCGTGATAGAGGCCGACGAGCTCGGCGGGGCCGACGAGCAGACGGCCGGGCTGGGGCATGGCGGGGATGGTGGTGCGGCCGGCCCTGTAAATGAGCGTGGCGCCGCCGGGCAGGGAGGCGGGATCGACGGGGATGGTCAGCGTCTGGCCGGGGACGCAGCCGAGGGCCGCTTCCTCCTGGCCGCCGAGGCCGAGGTAGCGGACGGCGTTGTCCATGAAGACGGCGAAGCTGATCTGGATGGGCCAGTTGGATTGCAGAGGCGAGAAGCTGGTTATGACGTGCAGGCGGTCGTCGATGGGCAGCGCAGCCATGACGGGGCCACCGGCGGCGTTGGCGAGGACCACGGCGCCGTCGGGCAGTTCGAGCCGGCCGGGGTCGAGCAGGAGGACGTCGTCGAGGGCGACGTAGCGCAGCAACGGATGATCACGCAACCAGGTGAGGATGGGCTCGACGCGGCGGCGGGTGGGCTGCGTGGTGCTGTCGGTCGCGCCGCGGAGGTTCAGGCGAGGCGCGGGCGGGACGGCGGCGAAATAGAGGCTCGTCACGGGGGGGACGGCCTGGGGGGAGTAGCCGTCGAAGACCAGCAGGTCATAGCCCTCGTCCACGCCGCCGCCGGCGCGGCGGGTCAGGGACGAGGGGGTGAGGGATTCGTAGCGCTGCGGGGTCATCTGGACGAGCTGGCGGACGCCGACGGCCTCGATGGCTTTCTGGAGGAAGGCGTTGCCCTGGCCGACGAGGGCCACCGAGAGGCGGCGGGGCGGGGGCACCACCAGGGCGGCGCGATCGTCGGCGGGCAGGAGGTCCTTGTGGTCGTGAGAGACCTCGAGCAGGGCGGACGACGAGAGCAGCAGGTCGAAGGTGATCGACTCGGTCTGGCCGGCGGCAATCGTCAGGGCGCGGGCGTGGCGGGTGCGGCCGTCGACGGCAAGGGAGAGGTTGGTCGAGACGGGCTCATCGCCGAAGTTGGCCAGACGGGTCAGGACCTGTGTCTCGGCGGGGCGTGCGTCGTTGCGGCGGAGGGAGAAACTCACCACGGCGAGGTTGGCGGGGGAGACGTGATCCACCCCGGCCGCGGGAGCGGCCGGGCTTTCGGACAGGGGCAGGGCGATCCAGCGGAAGCTGTCGGTGGCGGGGAAGGTGGCGGCGACCTGTTTTTCGTCGAGCAGGCCGTCGCTGAGGAGGTAGATCAGCGTGCCGGCGCTGTCGGTGTCGGCGGCCTTGTCGCCGGTCGGGACGTAGGGGGCGATCAGGGCGGCGACGTCGGTCAGGTCCGAGACCTCGTCGGTGGGGGCGACCGCGTCGACGGCGGCGCGCAGGCGGGCGCGGTCGGTCGTGAAGGGGGTCATGACCTGGGCGCGGCGGCCGACGGCGATGACCATGACGCCGCCTGGGCCGTCGAAGGCTTCAACGAGTTCGCGGGCGGAGGCCCTGGCCTGGTCGAGGCGCGTGGGCGAGCCGTCGGTGGCGTTCATCGAGGCGGAGCGATCGACGACAAGGATCATCCGCTGACCCTGCGGGGCCAGGCCGGTACGCATGGGGCGGGCGAGGGCGATCGCGAGGGCGGCGAGGACGATCAGTTGGAGCAGGAGGAGCAGGTTGCGGCGCAGCTTCTGGAACGGGGCGTTGGCTTGCAGGTCCTCGGCGGCGCGACGCCAGAGGAGCGTGGAACTGACCGCGGCGGGGCGGCGGCGGAGCTTGAGGAAATAGAGCAGGACCAGCAGTGGCACCGTGATGCCCGCGGCGATCAGACCTGTGATGGGGGAGAGGAAGGACATGGGGAGGGGATTGGGGGTTGGGGATTAGGGGTTAGGGAAGACGTTAACCCAACAGGCCACGGTGGCGGAGGTATTGCAGGACGAGGGTCTCGAAGGGCACGGTGGTGTCGGTCAGGAGGTAGACCATGTCGCGCTTGAGGCAGAGCTGGCGGAGGTGGTCGCAGTAGGCGTCGAGGGTCTCGCGGTAGCGGCGGAGGAGCTCGGGGGTGATGGTGACCTCGACGGCCTGGCCGTCCTCGACGTCGAGCAGGCGCAGGTCGCCGACGATGCCGGCCTTCTGGGGGTCGCGCTCGAACTCGGAGAGGACCTGGAGGCAGTAGACGTCGTAGCGGTCGCCGGCGAGGTAACGCAGGGCGGGGGCGAGGTCGGACTTGTCCAGGAAGTCCGAGATGAGGATGACCACGCCCTTGTGCGGCTGCTCGATGGCGAATTGGCGGAGGGCAGGCGCGAGCCCCCCACTGCTGGCAATCGATGGCGACCCCCCGGCGGAGCCGGGGGCGGGAGCGGCGATGAAGTCGAGAAGTTGCGGGATGGGCCGGCGGCCGCGGAGGTTGGTCAGGCGATCCGCAACCCCGCCCGACAGGCGATAGACGTGGACGCGGTTGTAGCGGACCAGGCCGATGTAGCCCAGGGCGGCGGCGACGCGGCGGGCGTAGTCGAGCTTCGTGATCGCGGATGATTCGGCGTCGCTGTCGGGCGCGGCCTGCGCGGCGATCTCGGGAGTGGGCCAGTCCATCGAGGCGCTGGTGTCCAGGAGGATGCTGACGGAGAGATCTTCCTCCTCCATGAACAGGCGAAGGAAAAGGCGGTCGAGCCTGGCGTAGAGGTTCCAGTCGATGAAGCGCAGGTCGTCCCCCGGCACATAGCCGCGGTAGTCGGCGAACTCGACGGACTGGCCTCGCCGTTTGGAGCGTCGCTCGCCCTGGAGCTTGCCGGCGAGGATGCGGCGCGAGACGACGTCGAGCCGGTCGAGGCGGCGGACGAACTCGGGCGAGAGCAGGGTTGTGACGGCGCTGTCGGACATTTCTATTTCCGGATTTCACCACGGAAGGCACGGAGTTCACGGAGGAGGAAATACAGAGAGGAGTCTTACTTCAAATTGTCTCTCTGTGTGTCTTCTCCGTGTCCTCCGTGATCTCCGTGGTGAATGCATTGCCTGCATCTATTCCGCGACCTCGCGGACGCCCTGTTTTTTCAGTTCGGCGCGGAGGGTGGCGGCGGCGCGGTCGAGGTCGGCGGGTTTGGCGTGGTGGTCCTGGCGGTCCATGTGCATCTCGGTCTCGGCGTCGATGGGGACGAGGTGGAAGTGGACGTGTGGGACCTCCAGGCCCAGGACGGTGATGGCGACCTTGCGGCAGGGGAAGCCGGCGTGGATGGCGCGGCCGACCTTCTGCGCCACGGTGATCAGGCGCCCAGCCGTGGCGGGGTCGAGGTCGATCCAGTGCTCGACCTCCTGGCGGGGCACGACGAGCGTGTGGCCGGGCTTGAGGGGGGCGATGGTCAGAAATGCCACGACGCGGTCGTCCTTGTAGACGAAGCGGCCGGGGATCTCGCCGTTGATGATCTTGGTGAAGATGGTGGGCATGGGAGAAGATCCAAAGGGTTAGGGATTGGGGGTTGGGGACTTGCGTGATGCAGTCGTTTTGGGGGGGTCGGCGGGGATCTGTTCGAGGATGTCCTGGAGGATCATGTCGGTGGTCAAACCCTCGGCTTGGCCCTCGAAGTTGAGGATCAGGCGGTGGCGCACCCCCGGGAGCAGGACGTCGCGGATGTCGTCGATGCTGACGTGAGCGCGGCCGTCGAGCAGGGCTCGGACCTTGGCGCCGAGGACCAGGGCCTGGCCGGCGCGAGGTGAGGCGCCCAGGCGGACGAACTGCCTGGCCTTGGGGGTGGCCAGCTCGCCGTCGGGGTGGGTGGCCAGGACGCAGCGCACGGCGTAGTCCTGCACGGGCGGAGCGATGACCACGCGGCGGACGAGCTGCTGGAACTCGAGGATGGCCGGGCCGTCGAGGACGGGGGTGACGGTGGGTTTCGTGGCCCGCGTGGTGCGGTCGAGGATCTCGTGCATCTCCTGGCGGTTGGAGTAGCCGACGAGGAGCTTGAAGAGGAAGCGGTCGAGTTGGGCCTCGGGCAGCGGGTAGGTGCCTTCCTGCTCGATGGGGTTCTGCGTGGCCATGACGAAGAAGGGCTGGGCCATGGGGTAGGTCTTGCCGGCCACGGTAACGGAGCGCTCCTGCATGGCTTCAAGAAGCGCCGACTGGGTCTTGGGCGTGGCGCGGTTGATCTCGTCGGCCAGGACCATCTGGGCGAAGATCGGGCCGCGCTGGAAGCGGAACTCGCGCGTGGGGCGCGAGGCGGTGGTGGCGTCCTCGCTGACGATGGTCGTGCCGGTGATGTCGGCGGGCATGAGGTCGGGGGTGAACTGGATGCGGCTGAAGTCCAGCGAGAGGGCCTGGGAGAGGGTGCGGATGAGC
>JADZET010000243.1 GCA_020850375.1 Phycisphaeraceae bacterium
ACAAGTTTCAATCCACGCCCCCGCGTGGGGGGCGACCAAACTCCGTGCCGCCAATACGCGAGCACTTGATGTTTCAATCCACGCCCCCGCGTGGGGGGCGACCACCCCGCAATCTGTTGAAGATGCCAAACAGGCAGTTTCAATCCACGCCCCCGCGTGGGGGGCGACGTCCGCAAGCGGATCCTTGAGGACGATAAGGTTGGTTTCAATCCACGCCCCCGCGTGGGGGGCGACCTGACCAAGAGCTACGTCACGGCCGGTTCGTACGGTTTCAATCCACGCCCCCGCGTGGGGGGCGACGTCGTCGGCCATCTCCGCGAGGTTGCGACCACGAAGTTTCAATCCACGCCCCCGCGTGGGGGGCGACCTTGGACTTGTTGTCCTCGGACAGGCTGGCGACGTTTCAATCCACGCCCCCGCGTGGGGGGCGACTTATTTTTCGGGTCCATCAAAGCGCGACTTGCGCGTTTCAATCCACGCCCCCGCGTGGGGGGCGACGTTGATCAGCTTGGCGTCGGCGCTCCAGTTGGTGTTTCAATCCACGCCCCCGCGTGGGGGGCGACGAGGGACTCGAGGAGGTGATCGAGGGGCGCGTCCAGTTTCAATCCACGCCCCCGCGTGGGGGGCGACACACGCCGCCAGTAGCTTGGGGGACGCGACGAGCGTTTCAATCCACGCCCCCGCGTGGGGGGCGACGTGCCGAGGGCCACCGGCGCGGCCACCGCGTTCCCGTTTCAATCCACGCCCCCGCGTGGGGGGCGACGGCAGAGAGTCAACGCCTTGGAGCATGTGTTGCGCGTTTCAATCCACGCCCCCGCGTGGGGGGCGACGGCATTGGTGTAACCACCTTCGCCAGCGTCGGCAAATCAGCCACATCCGCGAACCTGGCAAGAAAGATCCGGCCTAAGACGGACTTCTGCCGAGACGATGGGGTATTCACTTGTCAAAGCCCATTTTGTATCAAACGCGAAACTACCGACTCCTCGGTGATTCCTACAGGTTCGCGTTGACATCGCGCCATGGTCTGTTTGCTCGCCAGTGGCAGGGCCGGCGGTCATGCCTTAGATCCATTCTTGACGTCCGCCAGCATTTCTAGGCGATCAACGGTCCTTCGAGGTCAATGCTCGGCTTCGCGCCGACATGTTCCACGCGCCGTTGTGGGTGTTTCCCCAGGTGGTAGAACCGCAGGCTGTCCTCCTGAGGATTGATTAACTCGTGGAGTCTGGCTTTGAGCGCTGCATAGCCTGCTGGGTCGACTTGGCACTCGAAGACGGAGTTCTGTACCCGCTGGCCGAAGTCCAGGCATGTCTTGGCCACCCGGTGCAGTCTGCGGCGGCCGGCTGGGGTGGAAGTGCTCACGTCGTAGGTCACCAGGATGAACACAGCTACCTCCAGATAAAAGGGGCATAGGCGTCCAGGTCGCCGCGCAGGTGGCGTGCGAGCAGGCGGGCCTGGAGATGAACGATCAGGCCGATGCTCACCTTTTCCTGGAGGAACGGGTGTTCGATGATCTCTTGCTTGCGCTTCTGGTAGGCCACCAGCAGGACTTTTCGCGTGGCGTCGTCCATCAGAACGCCGCCGGCTTCCGTGGTCCTAAAGCCCGTCGATTTGATCTGCCCACGGTTGATCAACGACAAGGCCAGCCGATCGCAGAGGAAGGCCCGCAACTCCTCCATCAGATCAAGCGCCAGACTGGGCCGGCCGGGTCGGTCACGGTGCAGGAATCCGACTTGGCTGTCGAGTCCCGCGGCCTCGCAGGCGGAGCGGGCGTCATGGACGAGCAAGGTGTACAGGAATGAGAGCAAAGCGTTGACCGCGTCCCGCGGCGGGCGGCGGGACCGGCCCATGAATGGCCAGTCATCCGCGGATCGTGTGATCAGGCATGGAAACACCTCGAAATAGATCTTGGCTGATTCTCCCTCGATGCCGCGCAGTTGTTCGGGATTGTCGGAGGCCTGCGCCTGCTCGACGCTTTGAGCCAGGCGCCCGGCGGCGGATTCGAGTTCAGACCGGCCGGCTGATTCGGGATAGTCGCGGGCCCCGCGAAGCAGGACGGTTCGGCTGTTGAGCAGCTTGGCCACGACGATTGGGCGGATGACGGTCAGCAGACCGCCGGCTCGGCCTTGAGCATCAGCGACATCGTCCGCCTGACGGTACTGCTGACGACGAAGCAGGACGTTGCCGGGCGTGAAGCCCAGGACGCGCGCCAGCAACCGGCCGTTCTCCGTCAGGAAGCTGACAGCAATGCCCGCGTCAGCGCAGGCGCCGAGCAGGGCGGGACTGGCCCCCACGCGGCCGAAGCAGGCGATGCCCCCGAGGTTGTGCAGTGGTACGCGCAGGGCGGTTTTGCCGTCGACGTTCACCGCGACAGCTTGGCCGTCCTTGCGGAGATAGGCTCCCTGGGTGGTGACGAATAGCGTGTTAAGGTGCTGTTTCATGGGGGAAGTGGCAAGCTCATGTGGGCGTGGCGGGGTCGGCGGTCAGGGATTCCTCCGCGGCGCGGCGGAGGTATGTCGAGGCGGTGCGTCGCGGCCGCAGGGCGTCGGGCAGGCATAGGTGTAAGAGCGAGCAGTGATCACACTTGGGCTGGCGAGAAGCTGGCGGTGTCATTCCGCCGCGGACGATCTCGTGCATACGGGCGGCCGCGGTTTCAGTTCGCATGCGCAGGGTCGCATCGAGCGGCACGTCTAGCCGCCGGCGTGTTTTGCCATAGAACAGCGCGCCGACGGTGATGCTGCCAGGCGGCAGACGAAGCATTTCCTCAAGGCAGATCGCCTGGGCACAGAGCTGGACCTTGTCGGCATCATGCGACTTGGGCCGGCCGCGTTTGTACTCGACCGGCCGGGGGATGCCGTTGGATTCAGGCGGGAACTCCACGATGTCGCTGACGCCGAAAAGGCCCAGGCGGATGGACGCCAGCTCGACACCCCGTTGCACACGGACGCCGGCGGGCGTTGTGGCGGAACGGGGCGCGCCGCGGGCCTTGGGATCGTGAGCCCGCTTGTGCATGAGCCGGCCCTCGACGGTCAGGCGGTTCTCAGCCCAGAGCCGTTCGACGTGGATCAAGGCCGCCTGCCGCTCACAGAACAGCAGGTGTTGCAGGGCGCTGATGGGCAGCAGGTCGGCCTGATCCATGTCACGCTCCCGTGCGTCAGGAAGCGGCTATTGCCAATCGATCCAACGCTCGACGGTGACGCCGGCGGGCAGGGCGGAAGCGTCCACGTTGAGGATGTAGTCGCCGGCCGAGCGCGGCGGGCGGGTGTCGCCCTCGGAAGCTCCATTGCCCGGCAGGGGCGTGACCCCTGGTTTCGGCGAGCAGGTCACACGTTTGAATAGCTGGTCCGCGCGGGCGTTGCCGAGCTTGCTGTCGTGCTTGAAGGCGATGCACGCCACGGGCTTCATGTTTCCTCGCGCGGCCGAGCGGTCGTGCTCGAACATCAGGTTCAGAGCGTCCTTGAGTAGTTGGAGGTCGTTTTCATCAAAACCCGTACCCTTATCGCCATCAGCCAGGCAGGCGTTGACGTAGCCGTGTGCACGGTAGAGAGCGTAGGGCACGGCGAACTTGCGGCCCATGGTGCGATTGCCGCCGTCCTGGGCCTCGGCTTCGCGCTCCGTGGTGACGGCGCAGCGCGTGACGGCGAATTCGCCTGTGACGATGGGATGGATCGAGCGTGCCAGGCCGAACTGAACCGGGCCGCGGACCTGGCCGCAGTTGACGTCGGTGGTCATGACGGCGCCGAAAGCCCTGATGTCGTAGAAGTTTTTGCACATCCAGGCGGTAAGCTGCTGATCCTCGGCTGCCTTGTCGGCGCCTTTGGCCTTGCGTTTCTTCGGATCGATGTCCGTCGCTTCATAGGCGCGGGCGTGCTGCTGGTTGAGAATGGCCTTTTCCTTGACGTAGATCTCGAAGGGCGGCTTCTCTTCCTTGACCAGACCGACGTAGTTACGGATCTTCCGCTTGAGGCATACGTCGGTGACCAGGCCCTGGCCGGTCTCCGGGTCGACGCGAGGCAGGTTGCCGGCGTCGGGATCACCGTTGGGGTTGCCGTCGGTGATGTCGAAGAAGTAGACGAAGTCGTAGCGGTTCTGGATGGGGGTGTTCCTGGTCGCCATGATTAAGCCTCCGTGGTAGTGAGCGGTTGGTTCTCGGCCGTGCCTTCGCGCTTGGTGAAGAAGTCCTGACGCTGGTGGTAGTAACCGATGTAGAACAGCCCTTGTTGTTCCAGAGAGAAATGAACGGGGAAGCGATCGTCGATGTGGCTGAGGATCTCCTGAACGAGCTTTTCTCGATTGATTCGTTGGCCGGCATTATCTAGCTTGGCCAGGTGATGCTGGTGCAGCCGCAGCAGACGGGGAAAGACCGACGCAGGCGTGGTGGCGGCGCTGCCGAGGTAGCCTTCCCGCACGGTTTTGCTGAGCCCTGGCAGGGCGTCGAGCTGGGTCTTTTCGATGGCCGCAAACAGCCGGCCCATGTGATACGCAGGTTCGGGGTGGTCTCTGTTGAGCGACACGGGAATCTCCTTGTCCAGCCCGGCGAGGCGGGCCTCACGGGTGAGGTGGGCCTTGAGGATGGCGGCCCGGTGGTAGCTGATGGTCTGATCGGCGCGGATGCGCCGGAGCACGGCGGCATAGAGGGCGGCGGGATAGCGGCCGCCCGAGAGGATCGCCCGGGCCATTTCGCCTGCCAGTTGGGGCGCGACGTCCTTGCGATCTCGCGCGGTCTGGTCGGTGATGAGCTGAAGCGACCACGGCCGGCTGTTCGGCGGCTCGCCCGTCATCTCCAGATCCGTGAAGTGCTGAGCCAGGTGGTCAGCGAACTCCTCAACGGTGCCGACGAGCCAGAAGCGGACGCTGACGCGCGCGGCGTTGGGCGACAGGCCAAGAACAAAGAATTTCGCATTCGGCTCATCCAGGCCGTCGTGCGGACGGCCCTGGCGCATCGCCGCAAGGAATCCCTGCACGCGGGCTGTCGTGGCGGAGTCCTCGGCCGGGCCGCTGTCTGCGAAATCATTGATGATGTGGCTGAAGGCTGACTCAAACACCGTCGGCCGATCGGACCAGAAGACCACCGTCGCGTCGCCCAGGCGCGTGCGGTGTCGCTCGTCGGCGAGCATGTGGTTGAGGGCCGTGGCGTAGCGGAAAGCGTCCTGCACGCCGACCGGGGCGTTGTAAGAATTCTCCATGCCGTAGCTGGTAAAGGCGGGAAGGTTGAACGACACCAGCAGCGCGCCGGACGACTGGCTCTCGATCACGCCCTTGATCTTTGGCTCATGCAGGCGGGCGATCGACTGTTTCTGGCCGTTGATGAGACTGACGCCGACCTGCGGCGCTTCGTCGCCATCGTCGTCGGATTTGAGCTGGCTCTCCCAATATCGTTTGATGGCCGGACGGTCATGCACGTAACCCGACTCGCCTCGAATGCGGAACACGCCGAAACCGGGCCCCACCTCGGCGAGGATTTCCTGCTGTTTGGCCTGCTTCGGTTCCCACTTTTCGAGAAACCGGCACACGGCTGAAAACCCCCGGTCTTTGACGAACTCTTCTTCACCGAGATGTCGCTCGCGGAAGGCTTTAAACGCCTTGAGAGCTCGCCCGGCCTTGGCAGAGTCGTCGGAATAGCCCAGCAGATAGGCCGCGTTGTCCCAGAGGAAACAGGGGTTCAGGCCTGAGCCCGAAGGCTTGGCCTGGCCGGGCACAATCACGGGCGTAGGCCGCTGTTTGCCATCCTGCTCGGTGCGGCCGTCCTGGATGGCGTGTAACGAGCCATCCTTCTCGAGCACCACCACAAAACTGGTCTTCTGCCAACTGAATCCAAATGGGGCAATGTGCTGCGAGGGGTCGCTCTCGAGTCGTTGGTAATAATCGATCAGGCTCTGAAGGATCACGCCCGCACCTCCTTGGCGTCGAACGCCGGCACGTCGATCACGCCGCCGCTCATCTGGGCCCGGAAGAACCGCGGCGTCATGTCGTGCTCGAAGTCGATGTCGTGGAGCATGTAACCCAGGTCGCGGTCGAGCTGCTCGGGCGGGAGTTCGCTGCGGGGCATGTCCGCGTCGGACTCGATGAGGGCGAAATGGGCTGGGAACTCGCGGCATCCAAGGTAGGGCCGATGGAAGCATTGACCCGCCCGGGCGCGGCGGTTGAACTGGTCGAGGTGCTTGGCCGCGTTCTCCGGCCCGCCGACGATCTCGAAACGGGCCTCGATGACATAGGCCACGTCGCGGAGGATCGTCGCCGCCCGCTGCTGGCGGTCCTCCTCGACGTACAGCCCGAGGTTCCCCGTCCCACGGTTCATGGTGGTCTTGACCGTGCCGGCGGGAATCTTGTTGCCCACTTCGTTTCGCCGCAGGCTCGTGAACCGGATCGGCCGCAGCACGCGCAGTCGCGTGATCACCCAGCGGATCTCGGGCTTCCAGTAGATCGCTTCAAGAACGCCCCGCCCGGCTGAGGGGGTGATGACGTCGTAACTAACCCGCTCGACCTTCATCTCCGGCCTGGAGAAACAGGCGAAGTCGCCCCAGACGTGAAGTCGTATGCCGTGGGCCATGTTCTATCTCCTCATTTGTGGTTTTATAGCGGAAGCATTGCGACGGCCTTCTACACAAACCGCTTAGTTGGTGCCCGGGCGGGGTTGACGGTACTTTTTGACCATTCCCCGCTTTCGGGCGCTGTTCATGCACCACCAGCATTCGTTGCGGTCATTCGAGCCGTGGGGATTCGTCTTCCACTCCTCGAACAGCATTTCGAAGGCGGGCGTGTAAGGGAGGCGGTCAATTTCGGCAGGAGCCTTGATGGCCAGAGATGCACCGAGTTTGAGCTTTGAGGCGGGAGTTCTCATTGACTGGATCCTTGTCTGGGGGTACGCTGTTAGAACGTACACCGGAACATCACATGAACCAGTATCTTCGCCGTTTACCCACGTGTCAAGGGGCATGCTCGATAAGGCTGTGATTTTCTTGCGTCAATTTCCGCTGCACGGCAGAAATAGGGAGCGAGCTCATCTGAGTTGTCGTCCCGCTCGCAGGGACGTGGATTGAAACATGTGCTGCTCTGGTGTCATTGCAGATGGGGCGGGCGTGTAAACGCTCGCCCCGTTTTTTTAAGAGCAGATGGCTGCTAACCGTCGACTTCAACGCCATATGCAGACTCCGGCGCAGCACGCTCTAGCCTCGATCAGGAGGACATGAAATAAGGCTTTCGGGCCCAAGCCCAGCAGTATCCATGGTTAGGCCGAGATCTCGGTCGTAAGCGTCTTGATTCGCGAGCACCCACAGGCCATGGGCCTCAAGCAGCACTTGGTTGCTGTACAACCGCTGCAACTCTCGCTCACGCACACTGACGGTGTACGGCTGCAGTTGCCGCAAGAACAAGCGTCCCGCCGGCTCGGGCATCGCCTGCAACTGACGGATCAACCGTTGGGCCAACTCGTCGAAGGGAACGATGATCGTCGTCTGCTCGTCCTGGATCAGGCGGTAATTCTGGGCCGCCTCGCGGAATTGCAGGTGCGTGCCCTGACGCTCGAAGCACTTCATGACGCCGGACTTGTCCCAGTCCTGCCCGTCCTGGCCGCCTTTCTGCCAGTAATGAAGTCTGAAATAGGCCTCGATGGCCGGCGGCGCCAGCAGATTGCCGGCATGCTCCGGCAGGATCTCGCGCGTGTGGCCCGCACCTGCCCGAAACATGGCGGGCAGCCCGCCGGTGTCCTGGCCCGGCTCGAACACGTACACCTCGCCCAGCCGAGGCCGGCCCGCGTCGTCGACGAGCGTCCCCTCGCGGTTGCAGCGTCCCGCGGCCTGTGCGATGGCGTCGAGCCCCGCCATGGCACGGTAAACGACGGGAAAATCCACGTCCACGCCAGCCTCGATCAGTTGCGTGCTGACCACCCGGCACGCCTGTCGATTCTTCAGACGCTGACGGACGGCCTTGAGCACATTCCGACGGTGGGCGGGGCACATCAGGGCGCTAAGGTGATAGATCCCCGGTTCCAGATCCCCAGCTTGTCCGACGCAATCGCGCAGGGACGCGAAGAGCTCGGCGGCATGTCGGCGGGTGTTGACGACGCACAGCACCTGCCCGTGGCGGGCGAGTTTCTCAACCAGCGGCGGGTTATCCAACGGCCCCAGCACGGACACCTCGACCCGCCGAAGCGATGCGAACAGCGGTCCCGTGTCGGCAATGATCGGCCTGACCCTTTCGAATCCGATCGAAAAATCCTCGCGGCGGAGCAGGGCCGGCTGCGTGGCGGTGCAGAGCACGATGCTGCATCCATAGTTCCGCACCAGCTCCTGCAGCATCGCCAGCGTCGGCGTCAGCAGCTCGACTGGCAAAGCCTGCGCCTCGTCAAGCACGATCACGCTACGGGCGATGCGGTGAAGCTTGCGGCAGGCCGACGTCCGATTCGCGAACAGCGACTCGAGCAACTGGACGTTCGTGGTGACGACCAAAGGCGCGTCCCAATTCTCCGCCGCCAGGCGAGACCGCTCGGTCTCCCGCTGCGGGTCGAGGTTGCTGTGATGCTCGAGCACGTGCTCAGCCAAAGGTCCAAGAGCGCGGCGGAACACATCCGTGTTCTGCTCAATGATGCTGGTGAAGGGAATGGCATAGATCACGCGGTCGAGGCTATGAGCGATGGCGTGTCGCAGGGCGAAGGCCAGTGACGAGAGCGTCTTGCCCCCGCCGGTCGGCACGGTCAGATCGAACAACCCCGGCGGCAACGCTGCCGCGTCACGGCACGCATGGAGGACCCGCCGGCGATGGACATTGACCGGCGTCGGCGGGGCGACGTCGAACTGGGCCAGATGGCGGTTGAATTCATCCGCGAGCGACCGCATGTCCGGCGGCGAGGTCTCCCGAACGGCGGCTCGCTCCGGCTGCATGAACGACTCAGTGGCCAGGAAGTCCGCGTCGACGAGGCACGAAAAGAGCATGCGAACGAACGTGGCCGCCTGAAAGGACAATTGGCGATCGTCGCGGATCCACTCAAATGGTGGCAGCACTGGCGCCGGCATTTCCAGCAACGAAGATGGCGCGGCGCTGTAGTCGGCGATTTGCTTCTTGAGTCGATCCTCCAGTCCGCTATGTCCGCCCGTGCTTCGGTCAACGTTGTCCGGAAGGCCACCATGGTGGCCGGCGATGGCGTAGGCGAGCAGACGCCCAACGGAACCATGCCTTTGGACCGCATGCTGAGCGCCGGCGGTCGCATGGTCAACCCTGCCGCGGATCTCGGCGACGTGGATATCAGCCTCAGCCGTCTGCTCGTTCGAGCTCGCTCGCAGATACGCCTGGAACTCACCACTGTACTTGCCCAGGTCGTGCCATAGCCCCAGCACGCGTCCCCACTCAGCCGACGCGAACTTGCCAGTAAAATCCGCTGCCCCTTGCCCTGGGTCCCGGCCCTTGGTCGCCCCTTCCGCGACTTGCCTGAGGTGCACCTCAAGCGGCTCCCATTGCTCAGGCCCGCACCCCAATCGCGTGTGCGCGAAATACTGCCGGCCTGTGGGTCCTTTCAGCATGTCGCCAGCTTAGCAAGCTGTCGAAACCCGTTCAAAACCTTAACGCAAGGGCGGTGTCAGCCTATTGTCACTCATAGGGATTACCCAGCCAAACAACGAGGCGTCATCTCCCCCTCGAGCGCAGGAACCCAATGCCCAACAGGAGCAGCAGCAACGCCAAGCTGATCCCTGCCAGCACCCGACCAATGGTCCAGACCGTAGGCACCGCGCCGCCCAGAGTCATGTCCAGCCGATACTTGCTAGAACTGGTGACGATCAGGCCCTTGTCGAGTTGGCTTAGCGCGTAGCCAGCTCCGCCGCCGACGAGTTCGATACCACGCGGAGGTGGCTAGGCACCCGAATCCCTTGGCGTCTGCGGGCCTCTTGCGCTACGCAGTTGCTCAGGTAGTTCCAGACTTCGTCGAGCGTGATGATGGCTCGCAGTTGCCGCAGGGCGGCTGATCTGCCTGGCCGCGCATGCTTTGGGCGAGGAAATAGGTGAAGATGCCCTGGCGCAAGTCCTGGGCCTCGATGGATTCCTGCCCGCCGCCCGCCGAGGCGATCGTCACCCGCCCGGCCCCGGTGAAGCTCCGGGCCATCTCGGCGATGTCCACCAGCGCCCTCTGGTTCAGGACCGTGTCGGCCGCGTAGCAGGCGTCGATGAACGTCACGAGCCGACGTGAGAGACTGGCCAGGAGATATTTGTGCAGATCACTGTTGGTCAGCGCGGTGTCCGCCGGGTAATCCAGCTCGGAATTCTCGGTCACCCTGCAGGTCTCGGCGCGCTGCCTGGCGCCGTGGCCGGAGAAAGAAGATCACCACCAGGTCGTCCTCCTCCACGCCGCGCAGTGACGCTAACGCCTTCTTGATCTGTGTGCTGGTGGCTTGGTTGCCCAGCAGCAGCATGACGTTCTCAGCGGGAAAACCGCTGATCTGGGTGTTCGTCAGCGTGTCGTAGAGCAGTTGAGCGTCGGACTCGGCGACGGACAGGTTGGGGATCTTGGGGTCAGCGTAATCACTGATCCCGATGATCAGGGCCCGTCGATTGGCGCCGACGTAGGTCTGGGCCTTGATCTGTTCCAGGACCACGGGCCTTGCTGTCGGTCTGGGCATGGACGGCTAGGCTGGCCCGTGCCAACGCCATGGCCGTCAGGCAGTACATCAGCCTCTGCCAGGAACTAGATTTGTCTCGACCTCTAGCCATGTGCAACCTGCTTTCAAGACCCGCACTGGCTTTAGAATTGCAGGGGTGAGTATACAGAAAGCGGCGAAGACGTCACGCGGATCGGTTTCGGAAAACGCTGCAGGCAAGAAAACATCTCCACGCTTGTGCCATGCAGTGTTGCTCCTGCCTGCTTGCTGGTGTAACCCCACGCGCCAATTTGAGTTATCGTGCGTCCCCTTCATGTTGTCGACGTGACGGACAAATTGAACGTCTGTTGCGCAATCCTTCTCAACGCCCTTCCACGCCGCCCCGTCCGCGCGCATAGAGGAAGATGGGTGGGCCGAGGGTCTGACCATGAGCCATCCACAAGAACGTGACGAGTGGCTGATGTCCCAGGTCGCCCAGGACCAGCCCGACTGCTTCGAACCACTCGTCCGAAGGTACGGCACGCCGCTCCTGACGTTCATCACGCGCATGATGGGCAACGTCCACCGCGGCGAGGAGATCTTCCAGGAGGTCTTCCTGCTCGTCTGGGCCAAGCGCACGCTCTACGAGTTCCCCCGTCCCTTCAAGCCCTGGCTCTA
>JADZET010000244.1 GCA_020850375.1 Phycisphaeraceae bacterium
AACTCGGTGACCTCGACCGATTGGCCGTGTGCAAGACGCCAGACGAACTCGCCTCTTACGACTCCTTGGTCATCAAGCAGACGGATGGCTTTATAGCCGGCAAAGGTGTCTGCGTAGTCATCGGGGCAATGTTGGCGTGCGTCGACAATCTCGGTGCGCATGGGTCCTCCGTATGGACGCGGGGAGAGCTGACTACTTATTGAATCCAGCGTGATTAAGCCACGGCGCTAGGGACGCGCAGGTGTTGGCGGAGGAACTGGCCCGTGTAGGAGCGGACGTCTTCCGCCACCTCCTCCGGGGTGCCGGCGGCGACGAGGGTGCCGCCCTTGTCGCCGCCCTCGGGGCCGAGGTCGATGATCCAGTCGGCGCACTTGATCACGTCGAGGTTGTGCTCGATGACCACGACGGTATTGGATTGGTCGGCGAGGCGGCCGAGGACTTCCAGGAGCTTGTGGATGTCGGCGAAATGCAGGCCGGTGGTGGGCTCGTCCAGGACGTACAGCGTGTGGCCGGTGGCGCGTTTGCCGAGTTCGGTGGCGAGCTTGACTCGCTGGGCCTCGCCGCCGGAAAGGGTGGTGGAGGCCTGGCCGAGGTGGATGTAGGAGAGGCCCACGTCGTTGAGGGCGGCCAGGAGCTGGGTGATGCGGCTGAAGTTCTCGAAGAAGGCCAGGGCCTCCTCGACGGTCATGTTCAGGACATCGGCGATGGACTTGCCGCGGTACTTCACTTCGAGCGTCTGGCGGTTGTAGCGCGTGCCCTTGCACTCCTCGCAGGTGACGTAGACGTCGGGGAGGAAGTGCATCTCGATCTTCTTGGTGCCCTGGCCCTGGCAGGCCTCGCAGCGGCCGCCCTTGACGTTGAAGGAGAATCGGCCGGGCTTGTAGCCGCGGATCTTGGCCTCCTTGCTCTGGGTGAAGAGCTCGCGGACGAGGTCGAAGACGCCGGTGTAGGTCGCGGGGTTGGAGCGCGGCGTGCGGCCGATGGGGGATTGATCGACTTCAATAATCCGCTCGACGCCCTTGAGCCCCCCTACCGAGTCGTGGTCGCCGGGTTTTTCGCGCGAGCCGAGAAGCTCGCGTTTGGCGGCGCGGAGGAGGATCTGGTTGATCAGCGTGCTCTTGCCCGAGCCTGAGACGCCGGTGACGCAGACCAGACCGCCGAGAGGGATGGGCACGTCGATGTCGCGGAGGTTGTTCTGGCGGGCGCCCTTGATGACGATGGGCTTGGTGTGGTTGAGCTTGCGGCGTGTGGCGGGGATGGGAATCACCTTCTCGCCGCGAAGGTATTGGCCGGTGAGCGAATCGCGGCACGCCAGGATGTCGTCGAGCGTGCCCTGGGCGACGATCTTCCCGCCATGCTTGCCGGGGCCGGGGCCGATGTCCAGGACGTGATCCGCGGCGCGGATGGTGTCCTCGTCGTGCTCGACGACCAGGACGGTGTTGCCGATGTCGGTCAGGTGGCGGAGGGTGCTGATCAAGCGTTCGTTGTCACGCTGGTGCAGGCCGATGGTGGGCTCGTCGAGCACGTAGCAGCAGCCGACGAGGCCGCTCCCAACCTGCGTGGCCAGGCGGATGCGCTGGCTCTCGCCCCCGGAAAGTGAACCCGTCGTTCGACTCAGACTCAGGTAGCTCAGTCCGACGCTGAGCATGAAGCCCAGGCGGGCGCGGACTTCCTTGATGATCGGGGCGGCGATGGATTGCTGCTCGGTGGTCAGCGAGAGATGGTCGAAGAAGTCGGCCGCCTGCTCGATGGTCATGGCGGTGACGTCGTGGATGTTGAGCATGCCCTGGCGGGCGAAGCGCTTCTCGCCGACATGAGCGTCGACGACGGCCGCCGGGACACGGTCGGGGTCGACCTTGATCAAGACGTGCATGGCCTGCGGTTTGAGGCGCGTGCCGTGGCAGTCCTCGCAGGGGGCCTCGGACTGGTATTGATGGAGGCGGGCCTTGACGTACTCGCTCTCAGTGTTCTGCCAGCGGCGGACGAGGTTGGGGACGACGCCCTCGAAGTGGGCGGTGTAGGTCGATTCGTCCTTGGACGTCGTGCCGTGCAGGAGGAGGCGTCGATCGTTCTTCGAGAGATCCGCGAAGCGGGTGTCGAGGTCGACCTTGAAATACTTGCCGAAGCGGCGGAGCAGGCGGTTGTAGTAGATGTTCATCTGCCGGCCGTTGGTCTTCCAGGGCTCGACGGCGCCCTCGGCCAGGGTCAGCGTGGGGTCAGGGACGATCAGGTCCTCATCGAATTCGAGGACATTGCCTAAACCGCTGCACTTGGGGCAGGCGCCGTGGGGGCTGTTGAAGGAGAAGAGGCGAGGCTCAAGCTCCTCGAGGCTGCACTCGGGGTGGGCGGGACATGAGAATCGCTCGCTGTAGAGCTGGTCACTCCACTGCCCCCCTTCTCCCTCCGCGCCTTGTTGTGTACTGATGATGACCAATCCCTCGGTAAGTTTGAGGGCGAGCTCGATGGATTCAGCCACGCGGGTGCGGACGGCGCCGTCAGGGTCGTCGTGCTTGATGACGATGCGATCGACCACGGCCTCGATGTCGTGAGCCTGGTATCGCTGCTTGGCGGTGGTCAGGGGTGTGCCGCCCTTGAGCTCGCGGAGGTCGAGGATCTTGCCGTCGAGGCGGGCGCGGACGAAGCCCTGGTGGACCATGGCCTCGAAGATCTCTTTGTGGTGGCCCTTCTTGCCGCGAACGAGGGGGCTCAGGACCATCAGACGCGTGCCGTCGGGCTGGGCCATCACGCGGTCGATGATCTGAGCGGCCGACTGGCCCTGGATGGGACGGCCGCAGGTCTTGCCCTTGTCGTCGACGTGCCAGCAGTGCGGGGCGCCGATGCGGGCGAAGAGCAGGCGGAGGTAGTCGTAGATCTCGGTGGTGGTGGCGACGGTCGAGCGAGGGTTGTGTGAAGCGGAGCGCTGCTCGATGGCGATGGTGGGCGGGAGGCCCTCAATGGACTCGATGTTGGGCTTCTGGAGCTGGTCGAGGAACTGACGGGCGTAGGCGGAGAGGCTCTCGACGTACTTGCGCTGTCCCTCGGCGTAGATGGTGTCGAAGGCGAGGCTGCTCTTGCCCGAGCCGGACAGGCCCGTGACCACGACGAGCTGGTCGCGGGGGATGTCGACGTCGATGCCCTGGAGGTTGTGCTCACGGGCGCCACGGATGCGGATGAGGCTGGGGGGCATATGGGGTCATTGTAGCGGGGGACGTGAGCGAAAAGAGCGGGTTGGTTCCTGCCCAAGGTCCTTGCAGCTTGCGGGGGATATGTCGCGGCTGTATGAATGAGATTCCGTGGTGTTAACTGAGTATTGAACAGGCATCGAGTTCTGGGGAAGGAAAGGCGCAACATGTCAATCAAAGTGCTCCTGGACACGGACATCGGCTCGGACGTCGACGACGCGATCTGTCTGGCGTACCTGCTGGCGAACCCGGCGTGTGAGCTGTTGGGGATCACGACGGTGACGGGGCAGGCGGTCGAGCGGGCCAAGATGGCGTCGGCGCAGTGCAAGATGGCCAAGAAGGACATCCCGATCTATCCAGGGTGCGAGCGGCCGATCTTTATTGAACAGAAGCAGGTGACGGCTCCGCAGGCGGCGGCGCTGACGCGCTGGCCCCACGAGAAGGAGTTCCCCAAGGGCGAGGCGATCGAGTTCATGCGGCGGACGATCCGCAAGCATCCGGGCGAGGTGACGCTGCTGGCGATCGGGCCGCTGACGAACGTGGCGGCGCTGTTCATGGCCGACCAGGAGATCCCGTCGCTGCTGCGGAGCCTGGTGCTCATGAATGGGATGTTCACCCGGCGGGTGGCGAACTGGGGGCCGCGGGAGTGGAACGCGTTCGGCGACCCGGCGGCGACGGGGATTGTCTATCGGGCGCCGGTCAAGAAGTTCCAGGCGGTGGGGATCGACGTGACGGCGGGCGTGACGATGCCCCCGGAAGAAGTCCGTAAACGCTTTGACGTGCCGATGCTCCGGCCGGTGCGGGACTTCGCGGAGGT
This sequence comes from Phycisphaeraceae bacterium, assembly GCA_020850375.1. The sequence goes on from JADZET010000244.1 coordinate 4,000, forward strand.
GTGGTTCCAGCACTATCCGGTGATGTACTTCCATGATCCGCTGGCGGCGGCGGTGATCTTCGACGATCAGATCTGCGGCTTCGATCGCGGCACGGTGGAGGTCGAGCTGACCAGCGAGCGGCTGGCGGGGTACACCTACTGGAAGGCTGACCCGCAGGGGCCGCACGAGGTGGCGCTCCGCGTCGACGGGCAGCGGTTCTTTGACCACTTCTTCTCATTCTTCAAGGCATAGCGAGGCCAGGCGTGCCCGCGATCACGGATCTTGTGGTGCCCGTGCGACGGATCTCGCCCTCGGGGTCGGATGCGCGTGGCGAGCACTATTTCTTTGGGTATTACGACGTGCCGGCGTGCGACAGCGCGGGACGTCACCTGGGGCATCGGGTGGCGTTTCGCGATCGCCTTCCGGGGGAGCTTCCGGGGGAGCTTCCGGGGGCGGGGGTGGGAGACGTGGCGACGTTGGGGTGGATGCGCCTGCCTGATGAGGGAGGTGCGTCAGGCGTTGAGTCGACGTTTGAGGTGTTTGGGCGGACGCGGGCGTGGAACTTTCAGCAGGGATCGTTGCTGCAATGGCTCGCGTCGGAGCCGGATACGTGCGTGTACAACGTGTTCGAGGAGGGGCGATTCGGCTGCTGCGTGCAGAACGTGGTGACGGGGAAACGACGCGACCTGCCTCTGCCCGTGGCGAACGTGTCACGCGATGGGACCAAGGCGCTGTGTGTGAACATGTCGCGTCTGTATGACTTTCGGCCGGGGTATGGGTACGTGCAGCTGCCCGATCCCTTCAAGGACGTGGCGGCGCCCCCGAAAGACGGCGTGTTCCTGATGGAGATCGCTTCGGGCCGGACGCGGCAGGTGGTGTCGCTGGCGGAGATCGCGGCGTTTCTGAAGGGATGCGGGGAGGATGTCCAGGGACGCAAGCTGCTGGTCAATCACGTCACGTTCAATCCGTCGGCGACGCGGTATCTGATGCTGGTGCGGACGTTCCCCTTGGCGGAGGAGAAAAAATGGGCGACGTATCTGCTGACGGGGGACGCCTCGGGCGGCGGATTGCGGGACCACCCGGTCTGGGGCTCGGCATCGCACTATCACTGGCGGGATGATGATGGCATGCTCTTCTACACCAAGACAGGGCCGGGCGATAAGCAGGACCTGGCGCTGATCAGCGACGCGACGGGGCGGCGAGAGCTGATCGATCCGGATTTCTTCCGGGGGGATGGGCATTGCACATATTCGCCGGATGGACGGTGGATTCTCTACGACAGCTATCCCCAGGGGCCGCCGGACTTCGCACGGGCGCTGCAGGTCTATTCATTGGATCGGCGAAAAGGACTGACGCTGGGGCGTTTTCGCTCGGAGCGGTCGACGCCGCGGACAGTGGACCTGCGCTGCGACCTGCACCCGCGCTGGACCCCCGGCCCCGGAAGTCCCGGAAGCCCCGGAAGCCCCGGAAACGCGTCGATCACGTTCGACTCGATTCACGAGGGGTTTCGAGGGGTCTATTGGGCGGACCTGCGGGGGGTGATGCGGGGCGTGAGGTCCGCCTAGATTAACTGCCGCCCTATTTGTTCTCAGGACAAGGGCTAAAAAATCGGCCATTTTTGTGTGATTGCCGTCCCGAGGCGATTACAATGGCGATTGCATTGCGCATTACTACCCGGCGCCGTTCGCATGGGAGGCAAACAGATGCCGCAGCACCTGAGACTCATCGTGACCGTGGTGACCGGGCTGGTTCTGGTTGTGTCGGCGCGCGCGCAACTGGCCATCCCGCAGGCGGGGGACTGGGTAGATCGTGGGCTCGTCTTCTCCGCCGGCCCGCTGGGCGAAGCATGGGACGGGTTGATGGAGGACTACACGCCCTGCTCGATCCTCAAGAAGGGCGACACCTACTACCTCTACTACGTCGGGTCGGATAATTACATCTCGCAGCTGGACAACATCGGGCCGGGCAACCGCTTTGTCGGCGTGGCGACGAGCACCGATGGCGTGAACTGGACGAAGTACGCCTCGAACCCGGTGCTGACCTGGTCGGTGGCGGGCAACCCCGAGGAGGGTGTGCCGGCGGCGGGGTTCTTCTTCGATACCAACGGGGACTTCCTGACTTACTACAGCGCCAGCCACGCGGCGACGGCCACGACTCCGCAGGTCTGGTCCGACATCCGGGTGGCGCGCTCGACGGAAGGCTACAACTTCACTGACGAGGGGCTGATCGCGGCCTACAACAACCCCGCCATCTGGGGCTACGGCGATGAACTGCACCCGGTGCAGGGGTACACGAACGGGTCGGAGTACTACGCGTTCTACATCCCCAACGGGACGCTCCAGACCAGCCGGCTCGGGGCGCTGTGGGGGAGCACGGCGGACAACCTGAGCAACGACGGCCCGGTCATCAACAGCGAGCCGGTGCCGCTGGTGCGCGGGGCGGCGAGCATCGTGCCGCTGGATGAGTCGACGTTGGCGTTCTTCAACAGCTACCAGGGGGACATCTACGTCCGCACGGCCTCGGCGGCGGACCCGGTGCACACGATGAGCGCGCCCGTGGCGGTCTACAGCACCGACCCGGGGCACAACGGGGTGATCTACGCCGATCCAGCCGCGAACACCTGGTTCATGTACTACAACGGGTGGAGCTACATGGGCATGATGACCGCGCCGATCGGCGACCCCGACGCCACGGGGCCGCTGGCGCCGGACACCGCGGGGGGCGGTGCGACGGACTACCGGACGGTCAACCTCCAGTGGTCAGAGGGCAGCGACCCGGAGACGGGGGTGCTCGAGTACAACGTCTATCGCGATGGGCAGCCCATCGGCGTCACGCGTGAGATGAGCTTTGTTGATCGCGGCTTGGCGGAGCTGACGGAATTCAGCTATGAGGTCCGTCCGGTGAACCTGCACGGGGCGGAGGGGGCGGCCGTGGCGTTGAACGTCACCACGCCGGCCGACCTGACCCCGCCGGGCGTGCGGATCGCGGCGGGCAGCGGGGATGGGACGTTGCTGCGGGTGGTCTTCGATGAGGACGTTGATCCGGCCACGGCGGGTGATCCGTCGCGTTATGCGCTCAGCGACGGAGTAAACGTGCTGGGCGCTTCGCTTGGGCCGGATGGGCGGACGGTCATGCTCACGACCAGCCCGCAGAGCCCGCAGACGCTCTACACGCTGACGGTCGATGGCGTGCAGGACATAGCGGCGGCGGGCAACGTCGGTTCGCCGCAGATGCGGTACACGTTCAGCCAGGTGCCGGGGCTGGTGGCGTATTATCGGTTCGACGATGGGGAGCCGCTGACCGAGGACACGTCGGGCTTCGCCAACCACGGGCAGGTCAAGGGCGGCGTGGCCGGCGGCGGCGGGGTCGGGCATTTTGACGGTTCGACCGGGTACATTGAGATCGACGACCACGAGGTGCTCGACGAGACGTTCGCCGGGAGCTTCACGGTGGCCGCCTGGGCCTGGCCGCAGGACGTGCCGGCCTACACCGACGCCACCAACCGCGCCTACGCGGTGTTCACCAGCCCGAACATGAGCATCGAGTACGACAAGGACCAGCGGTTCTTCGCCCGGCTGGCGACAAGCAACGGGCAGGTCTCGATCCTCTCGAGCGAGGTGTTCGAGCCCGGGCAGTGGCATCACCTGGCCCTGGTGGCGGACGCCGACGCGGGTCTGCTCTACCTCTACATCGACGGGCAATTGGTCAATGCCGCGCCGACGAGTTTCGTCGGCGACATCATTGCGCCCCCCGCCGAGG
>JADZET010000245.1 GCA_020850375.1 Phycisphaeraceae bacterium
CGTCGAAGGGCTTTCTCTTTGTGGTGACGAGACTTGTGTCGCTCAATGTGCGGTTCAATAAAATCGCCTCCAGAAGTTCACGGCGATCCGCCTTGTTTGAAACCCGCCATCGTTCAGCCGCGTTTTGGGCTAGATCGAAGGCCTCGATGGCCTGTTCAAGTCCAGTCAGGGGTCTGGCCTTGCTGGTCTGGATGTCGGCCTCGACTTTGTCGACCTCTTCTTTGAACTGCGTGGTCTTGGCGGTGAAGGTGTTCTTGTCGACGGTCCCGGCCAGGTAGGCGTCCAGCAGACGCTGGTGCATGGCTTCCAGGTCGGCTTTGCGGCGGCGCAGGGCTTTGAGGCGTTCCTCCCGCAGGAACGCCTCGTCCTTGCAGGACTCGATGAGCTGGTCGCGGAACCACTGGCGCTGTTCGTCGTCCTTGATCCGCAGCGAGTCGAGATCGGTCAGGATGGCCTGCTCGAGCTGGTCCTGCCGCCAGCGGACCTTCGGGTGGTCCTTGTCGGGGTAGACGTTGGCGCAGCGGTAGTAGATGTACTCGCGGACCGTGCCGTTCTTGTTGCGCCGGTGGATGCGTTCGGCGGTGATGCCGAAGCCGCAGTGGGCGCAGGTGAACATGTTGGCGGCCAGATAGTGGTTGACCTTGTTGGTCCGGCGGTTTTTCTTCTTCAGCAGGCGTTGGCAGAGCTCGAAGGTGTCCTTGTCGATGATGGGCTCGTGCTTGCCGACGAAGAACTCGCCGCGGAACTGGACCAGGCCGGTGTAATACGGGTTATTGAGGATGTACGAGAGGGCATGGCGGTGGAAGCGCGGCTGGCTGGGGCGGTAGACGAAGCCCTCACGCTGCATGATGTCGGTGATCTGATCGTAGGTCGCGTTGCCAGTGGCGTAGAGTTCAAAGATGCGGCGGACGGCCCTGGTGTTCTCGGGGTGTGGCTGGACGGGGCGTTCGCGGTCGGACGGGACGTTGAGGTATCCGTAGGCGGCCAGACCCGGGGTCCAGCCCTGGCGCACACGCTCCTCGATGCCTTTGAGCACCTCCTGGCGCAGGTTGTCGGAGTAGTACTGGGCGACGGCGGCCATGATGTTGAACGACAGGGCGCCGGCCGCGCCGGGGCCGAACTGGTTCTCGACGAAGGCGAGCTTGACGCCGTGTTTGTCCTCGAGTTCCTGCATCCGCACGGCGTCGCGCATGTTGCGGCAGATGCGGTCGAGCTTGTGGGCCAGGATGATGGTGATCTTCTGCTTGCGGGCGTTGGCCACGACCCACTTGAGCATCTGGTTGAACGCGACGCGTTCGGCCCCGCGTTTGGCCGATTCGGCCACGACGAACTCGCGGACGACGGTCCAGTCTTCCCGCTGGGCTTTCTCGCGGGTGATGCGCAGCTGGGCGTCGATGGAGTAGCCCTCGCGCTGTTCCCGTGACGAAACCCTGGCCCAGATCACGCAGTTGCTCATGGGGTTTGTTCTCCCTTCCGCAAGAGCACCTGGGCCAGTCGCCGGACGTTCATGAGAATCTCCACGGCCTCGGCGTCGGGAAGCTGTCGTCCGTAGCGCGGCGACCAAACCCGCCGCGTGTCCTCGACCATCGCCTGGGTGATCCAGGCCGCTCCGGGCACGTAGCGAGCGGCGGCGGCGGTCTCGGACATTCCCGACGCGCCTTGTCGCGGACACCCTTGCTCGGGCGGCGTGATTAATCCAGTTGCATGTGGGGGCGTGGGCACGGCGTTCCTCCTTGAATTCAGGCCTGCACCGCAGGGTGGCTGTAGTCGGGGTCGATCCAGACCCGCAGGCCCGCCTGGGTGAAGACCTGGCGGATGTGAAGAATGGCGCGGGAGATCGTGTCGCGGCCGCAGCCGATCTGCTGGGCGATGGCCTTGATGGTCTGCCCTTCACGCAGCGCTGCACAGATCGTGCGCTCGCGGCCAGAGAGCATGTCCATCGCGTCGGCCAGGTCCATGCGAAGATCGACCGGCTCCGGTTGTGTGACGTGGTAGGGCCAAACGGGTCGTCCCCAAGCCAAGGGGCATGACATCGTCTGTAATCGCTCAATGCGTTTGTGGTAGCGGTGCTTAGCGCGGAGGTGGGCCTTGAGTTGCCGATCGATCACGCTGGTCAACGCGGTCGTGCGTGACGCGCCGTTGGAGCGTGCCGCGTCGTACTGGAATGCAGCTAGCTTGGGCACGATCTGCTGTTGGAGGTCATCGATCTCGTCGCGGGCGATTCCCATGCGTCGGGCGCGACTGACCACGAGGCGGGGTACTTCTTGTTCGACGATTCCGGCGTAGCTGTTGTAGGGCATGACGGGGCCTTTCAGTTAGGGGCCGTTGCGTTGCGTCGAGATCACGTTCCGGGGTCTCGGCGTCACGCCCGTCATGCTCAGCGCGATACTCGGCTAAGTATCTAGCCTCAGCGCTGCGCCGCGAAACTCTTCTGCGCCGCAGATGTGGCGCATTAGTGGTTCACGCGGCGCAGCGCACAGCCCATATGTGGCGCATGTGTGTTTACTGGTTCACATCAGCTTGACCGAGCAAGTTGCGGCACCAGCGGCAAACAACGGGCATCCCGTCGCGGGTCACCAGCGACCCGCGCAGCGACCACGGAACCCGATGGAGCGCCGCCGATGAACGCACGAGCACGAAAGACCGATCCGATCACATCGCACCAGGCTGCTGAGGAGGTCGAAGCCAGCGGCCGGGCCGCCTCGCAACGCCAAGCCTGTCTGCTCGAGGTGTGGAAGAAGCCGGGTCAGACGGCCGCCGAGATCGCCGTGGCCACCGGCTTGGAGCGCCACATGCCCTCGCGCCGTCTACCTGAGCTGCGCAAGGCCGGGCAGGTGGTCAATGGCCCCGAGCGCATCTGCACCGTCACCGGCAACCCCAGCATGACCTGGCTGCCCCTTTCGGGGGCGGGGGCGGAGGGGAAGCGATGATTCCCGCCAATCTCCCGTCACAGTTCATCTTCGAACCCGCCGACGCTTATCACGCGGCGGCCAAGGATCATCTAACCAGCCACCGTCTGGCCGATTTCCGGCGTTCGCCGCTGCTCTACCACTGGAAGCAGACGGGGCTGGCGACGGACGAGGACCGGCCGGCGTATCTGGTGGGACGTGCCGCCCACACGCTGATCCTCGAGGGCCGCGAGAAATTCCTGGCCGAGTACGCCATCGGTGGTCCGGTCAATCCCCGCACGGGCGAGGTCTACGGTGCAAACACCAAGGCTTTTGCAGATTGGGCGGAGGCCCAGGGCAAGCCCGTCCTGACGGACAAGCAGGCTCAGCAGATCGAGCAATTGGCGGCGGGCGTGCTGGCGCACGAACTCGCGCGGCAGCTGCTGGTGCTGGGCGTCGCTGAGGCCGTGCTCCGCACGCCGTGGCATAGCGTTGATTGCCAGGTCCGTGTCGACTGGTTCTCCCATCTTCCGGGGACGGCGATTGTCGACCTCAAGACCGCTGACGACTTGACCTACTTCGAGGCCGACGCGCGGCGCTACGGCTACGCCCATCAATTGGCCTTCTACCGCTCGATCGCCGCGACGACCGCCGGCATCGACCCGCGCGAGCTACCGGTCCATTTGATCGCCGTCGAGAAACAGCCCCCGTTCCGCTGCGGCGCGTGGCGCATGGGCGAGGACGTATTGGCCATCGCCCAGAAAGAGAACGAGGAGGCCGTCAAACGCCTGCGCCAGTGCCGCGACAGCGGCGCGTGGCCCACCGGCTACGAGTCCCTGCGCATCTTCGACTGGATGTAACCCCCGGAACAGCCCCCTAACGGAGCAGACCAGCATGAGCCTTCTGTCTCAACTGCAAGTGGGCAAACGCCCCGCCCCACGCCGCTGCATGATCCACGGTGTCCAGGGCGTGGGTAAGAGCACGTTTGGAGCCAGCGCCCGCAAGCCGGTGTTCATCCAGACCGAGGACGGCCTGGGCGAGATCGACTGCGTCAAGTTCCCGCTGGCGCGGTCGTTCGGGGAGGTCATGGCGGGACTGACGGAGCTGGTCTCGCAGCTGCACGACTTCGAGACCGTCGTCGTCGATTCGCTGGACTGGCTCGAACGTCTGATCTGGCAGGAAGTCTGCGCCGCTGAGAACGTCAGCAACATCGAGAAGATCGGGTTCCAGAAGGGCTACACGTTTGCGCTCAACTACTGGCGGAAGTTCCTTGACACCCTTGATGCTCTGCGGTGTGAGCGCCAGATGGCGGTCGTTCTGATCGCCCACACCAAGATCGAGAAGTTCCAGACGCCGGAGGACTCGGCCTTCGATCGCTTCACGCCGCGCCTGCACAAGCTGGCGGCCTCGGTGGTCATGGAGTGGTGCGACGAGGTGTTCTTCGCCACCTACTCGACGACCACCGATCCCAAAAAGATCAAGAACGTCACCGCCCCCGAACGGGTCATGCGCACCTGTGAGGGCCCCACCCACGTCGCCAAGAACCGTCTGAACATGCCCTATGAGCTGCCGCTGGAGTGGGCCGCTTACGACTACTTCGCCCACCTCACCCACCCCCGCCCCCGGAATGACCCCCGGAACGCCCCCCCGAATGGCGGCGGTGTGCCCGCTGAAACCGCGCCCTCCTCCCCTGAACCCGACACGCAACCGTCCAACTGACACTTGCCTTTTGAACAAGGAGATTGCCACATGGCCAACCTCAACGGATTCAACGCCGCCCAAGTCGAACCCTCCCAGGACTTTGAGCCGATTCCCGCGGGCAAGTACCTGGCGGTGATCACCGAAACGGAGATGAAGCCGACCAAGAACGGCAGCGGGCAGTATTTGCAGCTGGCGTTCCAGGTTCTCGACGGCCCCTGCAAGGGCCGGTTCGTCTGGGCGCGGCTGAACCTGCACAATCCCAATCCGACCACCGTGCAGATCGCCCGCCAGGAACTGTCGGCCATCTGCCGCGCCGTGGGCGTGATGCAGCCCAGCGACAGCGTGGAGCTGCACAACATCCCCCTGGTCATCACGGTCAAGCTCAAGAAGCGCGACGACACCGGCGACCTGACCAACGAGGTGCGCGGCTACGCCAAACGTGAGGCCGCCCCCGGCAGCGCCGTGCCCCCCCAAGCGACGAATCCCACGCCTCCGTGGCGGCGATGACGTCTACTCCACCCCCTCCCTCGGGCCTCCCGCCGGCGGTCCTCGTCGGCGGGAGGTCCGCTTCGGGGTGAGCCGTGACATGGAGGCGCCCATGCTGGAACTGGAGTTGCCTTACCCGCCGTCGGTGAACCATTACTGGCGGCACTACCGCGGGCGGATGGTGATCAGCCGCAACGGTCTGCGCTTCCGCGACCAGGTGCGGGCCATTCTCACTGGCATGGGTGTCAAGCCGCTGGCCGGGAAACTGGCCGTGCGCATCGAGGTGTTCCCGCCGGACCGGCGACGGCGGGACCTGGACAACCTGCTCAAGGCGTTGGGCGATGCGCTGCAGCACGGCGGGGCCTTCCTCGACGACAGCCAGATCGTCTGGCTGCTGATCGAAAAGGCGACGGTCACCCCCGGAGGTGGCAAGGTCGTGGTGCGCATCAGGGAGAGGCGATGATCCAAACGCTCAACGACAAGCCCGTGGTGTCGCAGGCGGAACTGCTCGGGGCCGCGCTGCGCTACTGCGCCGTCGCCGACTGGTTCGAATCGCACCCCTGCGCGTGGCGGCGGTGCATGTCGTTGTCCGAGGCGATGGGTGTATTCAACCGCGTTGAGGCCGATCTGCGCGAGATTGGGGCCAAAGCTCTGCGGCAGCGCGGACACCGTGAGCTGGTGCTGCAGGCGGTAGGCATCGAGGAGGGAGCGCGGTGAGTCTGTTTGCCCCCGGAAGTGACGGGCACAAGCCCCTGACGCTGCGGCCGTACCAGGTCGAGGCAGTCGAGGCGGTCTATCGCCACTTGCGCGAACGGGATGACAACCCGTGCGTGGTGATCCCCACCGGCGGGGGCAAGACCCCGGTGATCGCCACGATCTGCCGCGATGCCGTGCAGTGCTGGAACGGGCGTGTGCTGATCCTGGCCCACGTCAAAGAGCTGCTCGAGCAGGCCAGGGACAAGCTTGACCACGTCTGCCCGGACCTGCACGTCGGCATCTACTCGGCGGGGCTGAACCGCCGGGACACAACGCATTCGGTCATCATCGCGGGCATCCAATCGGTCTATCAGAAGGCTGAACAACTCGGGCACTTCGATCTTGTCATCGTCGACGAAGCGCACATGATCCCCCCCGGAAGGGACGGCGACGGCATGTACCGCCACTGTCTGGCGGACATGCAGGGAATCAATCCCCACCTGCGCGTCATCGGGCTGACGGCCACGCCGTTCCGCATGTCCTCGGGTCCGATCTGCGTGCCGCCCCCGGAAGGGATTCTCAATTCGATCTGCTACGAAATCGGCGTCCGCGAGCTGATCCGTGACAGTTACCTGTCGCCCTTGCGGTCCAAGTCGGGACGGTACAAACCTGACTTCCAGTCGCTGCACGTGCGCGCCGGCGAATTCGTGTCCGACGAGGTCGAGCAGCTCATGGACCAAGACTCGCTGGTCCAGTCGGCCTGCCGGGAGGTCGTCGACGCCGTGCGCACCGGCGGCCGCAGAGCCTGTCTGGTGTTCGCTTCCGGGGTCGAGCACGGCAAGCACGTCACGCGCGCCATCGAGCAGATCTCCAAGGGAACTTCCGGGGGCGAATGCGGCTTCATCGACGGTCAGACGCCCATGCTCAACCGTGACGAGATGATCCGCCGCTTCCGCGCGGGTGAGTTGACGTATCTGGTCAACGTCAACGTGCTGACCACAGGCTTCGACGCGCCCAACGTCGACTGCGTGGCTCTGCTGCGGCCCACACTCTCACCAGGGCTCTACTACCAGATGGTGGGGCGAGGCTTCCGCCTGTGCGAGGGCAAGACCGATTGCCTGGTGCTGGACTTCGGTGGCAACGTGCTGCGGCACGGCCCCGTGGACGCGATTCGGATCGTGGAAGCACCCGGCAAGGGGTCGGGCGACGCGCCGGCCAAGGAATGCCCGCAATGCCAGGCGCTCATCGCCTCGGGCTATGCCACGTGCCCAGAGTGTGGCCACGTCTTTCCGCCGCCGGAGCGGCGCACGCATGACGCCACGGCTGACTCGGCGGGCATCTTGAGCGGTCAGGTCGCCGTCAGCGAGCACCAAGTGCGGCGCGTTTACTACAGCGTCCACGTCAAGCGTGACGCTCCGCCCGACGCTCCACGATCAATGCGCGTCGACTACGACGTGGGCTTCTACGACACCCGGTCTGAGTGGATCTGTCTCGAACACGACGGCTACGCGAGGCAGAAGGCCGAGGCATGGTGGCGCGCGCGATCAGAACTGCCTGTGCCCGACAACGTGGAGGAGGCGGCAGAGCTGGCCCACGCCGGGGCGCTGGCCGACGTGCGGTCAATCAAGGTCCGCTCGGTCGCCGGCGAGAAGTATGACCGCATCGTGGACTACGAACTTGGCCCCAAGCCCGACCCCGCCGACCTGAGTCTGCCTGAGCCCAGCCATGTGCCTGAGTATGCGCCCCTTCCTGGGGCGGACGACGACATCCCGTTTTGAAAGAGCGAACCGGGCCAACCATGAACCTGCGCGACGCCGCCATCTCGTACCAGCAGGCCAGTCTGGCCGTGCTGCCCGCTAAGCGCACCGAAAAGCGCCCGGCGGTCGGTGCCTGGAGGCAGTATCGGGATCGAGCGCCGACCGAGGCGGAGGTTAACGCCTGGTTCGCCAACGAACATGACGCTCTGTGCATCCTCTGCGGCAGGGTGTCAGGCAATACCGAGATCATCGACTTCGACGCCGGCGGCGAGCTCTTCCGGGGGTGGCGGGAACGCATTCCGCCGGCGCTGCGCGACAGACTGGCGGTGGAGCGAACCCCTTCCGGGGGCTATCACGTCGTCTACCGCTGCGAGACGGATATCTGCGGCAACCTGAAACTCGCCCAGCGCCGCCAAGCCGACGGCAAGGTGGTCACGCTCATCGAGACGCGCGGCGAGGGCGGGTTGTTCCTGTGCGCGCCGACCCCCAGCTACGAGCTGATCCAGGGCGATCTGTGCAACTTGCCTGTGCTCACCGAGGCCGAGCGCGACTCGCTCCTACAGGTCGCGTGGGAGCTCAACGAGTACGTCCCGCCGGTGATCGACGGCGCGAAGGCGACGCCTGCGTTCGATTCGGCTGTGCGGCCCGGCGACGAGTTCAACACCCGTGGTGACCCCCGGAAGGTGCTTGAGCGGCACGGATGGTCGTGCGTCAAAGGCGGCGACAACGAGTACTGGCGTCGGCCCGGCAAATCGCACGGCTGGTCGGCGACCTTGAAGGAACGGGTCTTCTACGTCTTCAGCGCCAACGCCGATCCCTTCGCCCCCGGAACGGCCTATTCGCCATTTGCCGTCTATTGCCTGCTCGAACACGACGGCGACTGGTCACGCGCCGCCTCGACCTTGCGGGGACAAGGCTACGGATCGCCGCCGTTGTCAGGCACTCCACCACTAGCCAGTGCTGCGCCAGCAAAGCTCGAACCGCTGACCGTCCGCGAGCTGGTGGGTAAGTATCCCGAGCTGCGCAAGCCCGTTATCCACGGCCTGCTGCGCCAGGGCGAGACGATGAACCTGATCTCGGCCCCGAAGATGGGCAAGAGCTGGCTCGTCACGGACCTGGCCCTGGCCATCGCCACAGGCCGGGATTGGCTCGGACAGTTCCGCTGCGAACGCGGCGACGTGCTGATCCTGGACAACGAGCTCCATGAGGAAACCAGTGCCCACCGCATCCCCAAAGTCGCCAATGCGCGGGGCATCCCAACCGACGCCTACGCCGACCACGTGTGGGTCCAGAACCTGCGCGGTTGCCTGCAGGACGTGTTCTCCCTGGGGGACTACTTCGGCGGGCTCAAACCTGGGCGGTTCAAGGTGATCATCCTCGACGCCTTCTACCGGTTCATGCCGCGCGACATGGACGAGAACGACAACGGCACGATGGCCTCGCTCTACAACCACATCGACCGCTACGCCGACCTGCTTGGCTGCTCTTTTGTGCTGATCCACCACACCACCAAGGGCAACCAGTCGGCCAAGAACGTCACTGACGTGGGAGCTGGCGCCGGCAGCCAGAGCCGGGCTACCGATACGCACATGATCCTGCGCGCTCATGACGAAGACGACGCGGTGGTGCTGGACGCCGCCGTGCGCTCCTGGCCGCCGGTCGCCCCACGCTGCCTGCGGTGGTCGTTCCCGATCTGGTCGCCGGCGGACGACCTTGACCCGGCGCAGCTCAAGGGCGATGGCGGCAAGAAACGCGGCGAGCAGAAGGAAGAGTGGACGCCCCAGGCGTTCGTCGATGCCTTCGTCGATGACAAGCCGGCCACGCGCTCGTCGCTGATTTCCAAGGCGGTGCAAGCCGGCCTCTCTCGGTGGGCCGCTGACAACCTGCTGCGCATGGCCGACGCCGACGGGCTGATGCACCGCGAAGGCACCGGCAGCCGCACCGCACCGTTCCTGTACCGGCTCGCCGCTCCGCCACCGCAGGAGAAGCACGAGCCATGAGCGAATGTTTTGTGGATACGTTTGTGCGCACAAATCAATGCCTGTGGCTGATTGTTTTGTGCGCCCAAACCAGCGCACAAAAGTCAAGCCGCACGCCTTGTTCGATTTGTTTTGTGCGCCCCCTAAAGGGGCGCACACAAAACAATCGAACGGCCAGGCGTGCCCCGCAAGCCGGAGCATGCCCACAGGTCAGTCGCGGCTCAGTCGGCCTGCTTCCTGGAGAGGAACTCGGTGAGCTGGCGAACCTGCTTACGCAGCTCGGTTACCTCGTCACGGAGGGCTTTGATCTCCGGTACAGCGATCTCACGGACCGCTCGTCGGGCGTTGAGGCGGTTGGCCATGATGTCGAAAAAGCGCGTTCGGCCAGGATCGTTGACGTCGCAGCTGCGAACGCGGCTGCCCATGAACTCCTTGCACACGCCGTCCTCGTCGAGCCTCTGTCCGTCCCGCTTCATGATGCGGTCTGGAATCTTCCGGATGGGGTACGCCGCCAGGACCGTGCCATCGTTATCCGAGATCACGGTGTAGTAAACGGGACGTCTGCGCTGTCGTCGCATTCGTGCCTCCCTGTTCTAGTCGCGAGCGTCGCTTGCCGTGTGGTGTCGGCCAAGCCGCCACGGCTTCGCCCACGTTGGCCCACGTCCCGTCCCCCGAAAGACGGTTGGCCAAACCTACCACCCAACGCCCCGGCCCGACACGGGCGAAACAGGGCGAAGTCTACGGGGGTGCCAGAGTGGCAGAGGTCAATGGTTCCTCCCTGGCATCCGGCGGCCGGAGATGGCGGCGGGAACGGCGGCCGTAGCGGACTGACTTTCTTTCGTGAAAGGAATCCCCATGAACATCGAATTGCGTGACATCGATCAGGTCAAGCCGTACCCCGGCAACCCCCGGAGCAATGACGATGCGGTAGACGCCGTGGCGGCGTCACTCCGCGAGTTTGGGTTCCGCCAACCCATCGTGGTGGACGGTGAGGGGGTCATCATCGTCGGCCACACCCGCTGGAAGGCGGCCAAGAAGCTGGGTCTGGCGAAGGTGCCGGTGCACGTCGCCACCGATCTCAGCGAAGCGCAGGTCAAGGCGTACCGCATCGCCGACAATCAGACGGCGGCCATCGCCGATTGGGACTACGAACTGCTGCCCATCGAGTTGTCGGCGCTGCAGGAGATGAACTTCGACCTGGGCCTGCTGGGCTTCGACCAGGAGGAGCTGGCGCGGCTGATGAGCGGCGACGTGCAGCAGGGCCTGACCGATCCCGACGACATCCCCGCGCCCCCGGACGAGGCGACGACGCGCCTGGGCGATGTGTGGGTGCTTGGGAATCACCGCCTGCTCTGCGGCGACAGCAGCAAGCCGGAGGATGTGGACCGGCTACTCGACGGCGCGGTGGTCCACCTGTGCAATACCGATCCGCCATACAACGTGAGGGTCGAGCCGCGCAGCAACAACGCCATCGCCGCCGGCATCACCTCCTTCTCCCGGCGCGAAGACCTGCAATGCGAGCGGTCGAAGTCCGAGCGGGGTCGGCGGGACCGCGAACGACTAACCAAGAAGATGCACCATCAAGGGCTGGACTTGGCCCGCCATCCGGAAAAGTCCAAGGCCACACATGCCAAGATGCGCGCCAAGGACCGTCCGCTGGCCAATGACTTCGTGAGCGACGAAGAGTTCGACCACTTGCTGGACGCCTGGTTCGGCAATATCACCCGCGTGCTCACCCCCGGAAGGGGCTTCTACATCTGGGGCGGCTACGCCAATTGCGGTAACTACCCGCCGGTGCTCAAGAAGCACGAGTTGTATTTCTCGCAGGCGATCATCTGGGTCAAAGAGCACCCCGTACTGACCCGCAAGGACTTCATGGGCAACCATGAATGGTGTTTCTATGGCTGGCGCGAGGGCGCGGGCCACAAGTTCTACGGCCCCAACAACGTCCCCGACGTCTGGTCGGTCAAGAAGGTCAATCCGCAGTCGATGGTCCACCTCACCGAAAAGCCCGTCGAGTTGGCGGTGCGGGCGATGCAGTACTCGTCTGTTGCCGGGGAGAACGTACTGGACCTCTTCGGCGGATCGGGTTCGACGCTCATCGCCGCCGAACAGACAGGCCGGCGGGCGTTCCTGATGGAGCTCGATCCGCTCTACTGCGATGTGATCGTGCAGCGCTGGGAGAAATTCACGGGGCGGAAGGCGGATCGTGTCGCCGGTGGCGAAACAGACATGCCGGAGAAAACCCCAGCGGCTGTGGCTGGGGTGAGTGATGCGGAGGCTGAGTGATGCTAAATAGTCTCGGATTCACCTTCCGGCGGCGCGGGGCGGTACTCGGGCGGGCAGCCCTCGATGATCGCGTAGAACTCGGTCAGGGCGTGCTCGTAGAAGGCTGTCTTGTAGCCGTCCTCGACGTAGTTGACGCGCCCCTGGCCCGTGAACATGCCGCGCTCTTTCAAGAGCTCCAGCGCCACGTTCACCTGCGTGTACGGCGCTTCAATGGCGTCGGCGAGCGCCGTCATCGTCACGCCCTGGTCCAGGTGCTCATCGATGGAGGCAGCCACCTTCTTGAAAACGTCCGCCGAGCAGCGGTGGGCGTACTCGCGGCCGTCGGGGAGCTTGACGTATCGCTCCAGCGCTCCTCCGCGCGTTGCCCGGAACTTGATGTCTCGATTCTCAATGCTGCGCCGCATGGTTCACGCTCCCTTGGCCAGGGTGAATCGCCCGCGCTCGACCTTGCGGAACCGGGCGTTGGCGCCCTTGGTTTGAATCTCGCGGTGGATGGCGGCGTAGATCGTCGCGTGCGGGGTCTTGCCGCCGGTCTTCCAAAGTCCCTTGTCGAGCATCGTCTGGACGATGTCTTTGCACCGCATGGGTCCCCCGGAAGCCTTGAGGACCTGGGCGGCGGCGTCCAGACCGCTGGGCTTCTTGGTCTTGGGTGGCTTGGGCACCGCGCCGGTCGCTTGGCTGGCGCGAGCCTCCGCCGGCGCTGCCTTGCGGGTCTTGTCCGCCTTGCGGGGCTTCTTGGCCGTCTTGCCGACCTTGTCCGGCCTAACGGCCACAAAGACACTCTTGAGGTTCACGTCGCGCTTCTTCATCGGATGGACTCCTTTGGCCATGTTGGTGTGGTAGGGCTGGCCAGGCCCGATGCTTCCGGCGGTTCACTCCGCGAAGCGCTGAAGCTCGCGGTAGTAGTCGTGGATCATGCTGTTGGTGCCGCGCACGCCGTCGCAGCGGCGCTGGACCTCCTCGGCGACTTTGAAAAGCTCGTCGTCGCTGATGCGTGCGGGCAGGTCCCAGGTCTTCCAGGTCTGCTCGCCACCCCCCGGAAGTGGGTCGCGGAGGATGCTGTCGATCCGGATGGTGGTGCTGCCGGGGGCACGCTCGATGGCCACGCGCCCGGCGCTGCCTTCGAGTTCAATCCGCGTGGTTCGCATGGTCTATCTCCTTGTGAATACTGTCGTTACACACACATTCAGCCATCCGTTTCGCCCGCCAGCAAGGCCAATCTGGCGAATGTGGGCAACTTTCCGCGTTGCGCATGCGGCGATGTGGGCGGGGGTTACGGCAATGGGTGACCAGCCCCGAAAGATCGCCGTGTCCGCCGCTGCGCCGCAGCTCGCTAACGCCGCCCAGCCAGCGGTCAATCCGATGGCCCTCTCCCTGGAGGAAGTGTCACGGCTGCTATCGGCCGCCGGCGGCAAACGCGTCACGGTCGAAGAGGTTCAGGCGGACGTCGATGCCGGCGCGCCGGTGGGGCCGGACGGGCGGATCAACCTGGTCCACTACGCCGCATGGCTCGTTCGAGAGGTGCAGGCACGTTGAAGTTCGACCCGCGCCAACTGCGCGTCGCCGAGGCCGTGCGGCTGCTGAACTCCACGCCGCTGGGCGAGGTGGTGCAGCCGCATGTCGTCTACCGGCACCTCAACCGCGCGGCCTACAAAATCGGTGACGGCCGGCGCATCGACCTGGTGCGCTACGCCGCGTGGCTGTTCCATACCCGGCGCGAGACGTTTGAACCCGGATGGACGGAGGGGAATTACGAGGCGCACAAGGAGGCGGTGAATGCACGTGGCCGGGCTGCGTCCGAATCGTCGCGCGACATCGCCGCCGAGGGCTGGGTGCGTCCACCGGTCAACGCCGAGCGCAAGGAATCCTGCCGCCGCAGCTTCCGGGGGTTCTGCGAACAGTATTTTCCGCAAACCTTCCACCTGGCCTGGTCGCCGGATCACCTGACGGTGATCGCCAAGATCGAGCAGGCCGTGCTGGAGGGCGGCCTCTTTGCGATGGCCATGCCGCGCGGCTCAGGCAAGACCACGCTCTGCGAGACGGCATGCCTGTGGGCGCTGCTCTACGGGCACCGCGAGTTCGTGGCCCTGATCGGCAGCGACGAGGAACACGCTGCCGACATGCTGGACTCGATCAAGAGCGAGCTGGAGAACAACGACCTACTCGAGGAGGACTTCGCGGAGGTGAGCGGCCCGATCCGGGCGCTTGAGGGCATTCACCAGCGCGCCGCTGGACAACTCTATCGCGGCGCGCGGACGCACGTCGGATGGACGGCCAAGGAGATTGTGCTGCCGACCATCGAAGCCTCGCCCGCCAGCGGTGGGATCATCAAGGTCGCCGGCATCACCGGGCGCATCCGGGGCATGAAACACAAGCGGGCCGACGGCAAGACCACCCGTCCGTCGCTGGTGCTGCTGGATGATCCGCAGACCGACGAGTCGGCGCGGTCCCCATCGCAGTGCGCCACGCGCGAGCAGATCCTCGCGGGTGCGATCCTGGGCCTGGCCGGTCCGGGCCGCAAGATCGCCGGGTTGATGACGCTGACCGTGGTGCGGCCCGACGACATGGCCGACCGCATCCTCGACCGCGAGAAGCATCCGCAGTGGCAGGGTCAGCGGACGAAGATGGTCTACACCTTCCCCGCCAATGAGAAGCTCTGGCAGCGGTACGCCGAATTGCGCGCTGAAGGCCAGCGTGCCGACCGGGGCACGGAGGAGGCGACCGAGTTCTACCGTCAGCACCGGGGCGAGATGGACGAGGGCGCGCTGGTCGCCTGGCCGCAGCGCCACAACCCTGATGAACTCTCGGCCATCCAGCACGCGATGAATCTCAAGCGCGATCACGGGGAGGCGGCATTCTGGGCCGAGTACCAGAACGAGCCTCTGCCTGAGGCGGGCGACGCTGACGATCTGCTGACGTCCGACGCCATCGCCGCCAAGACCAACGGCATGAAGCGCGGCGAAGTGCCCGTGGGCGTCAACCACCTGACCATGTTCATCGACGTGCAGGCGAGCGCTCTCTTCTGGATCGTCTGTGGCTGGGAGGAGGACTTCACAGGCTACCTGCTGGACTACGGGACCTGCCCCGATCAGAAGCGAGCGTACTTCACGCTGCGCGACATCCGGCGCACGCTGATGACGGTTGCTTCCGGGGGCCGGGGCGGGCAGGAGAGCGCGATCTATGCCGGATTGGAAGCGCTGACGCAACAGCGTCTCACACAGCGATGGCGGCGCGACGACGGTGCGGAGATGGCGGTGGAGCGCTGCCTGATCGACGCCAATTGGGGCAACTCGACCGACGTGGTCTACCAGTTCTGCCGCCAGAGCCCGCACGCCGCCGTGCTGACGCCCAGCCACGGGCGCTACGTCGGGGCGTCGAGCATCCCGTTTGCCGACTACAAGCCCAAACGCGGCGACCGAGTAGGATTGCATTGGCGGATTCCGGGGGTCCAGGGCCGGCGGGCCGTGCGCTATGCCCTGATCGACACCAACTACTGGAAGAGCTTTGTGCATGCCCGCTTGGCCGTGCCCATGGGCGATCCCGGATGCCTGTCGCTCTACGGCCACGACGCGGAGGCCCACCGGCTATTGGCGGATCACCTGACGGCCGAGTACCGCGTGAAGACCGAGGGGCGCGGCCGCCAGGTTGACGAGTGGAAGCTCCGTAAGCCGGGTCTGGACAACCACTGGCTGGACTGTCTGGTCGGCTGCGCGGCTGCGGCGTCCATGCAGGGCTGCGTCCTCTTCGGCACCGATGCGAAGACCGATTCGAACCGGCCGCGCATCAGGCTCTCGACGCTGCAGAGGAGGCCCCGATGACCCCCCGGCCCCGGAATCCCCGCCCCCGGAAGTGCCCCCCTCTGACGCAGAGCGCCCCTGTCCTATCCGAACAACCAATGGGCTTCGAGTGCCGCAACTGCGGATGTCGCCACTTCTACGTCGTCTACACCCGACTGGCCGAACGGGGCGTCACTCGGGTGCGGGCCTGCAGGCATTGCGGCCACCGGATTGTCACCCGCGAGGCCCTCCTGGGCGATCCCGTC
>JADZET010000246.1 GCA_020850375.1 Phycisphaeraceae bacterium
CGTCTAGGGATGCTGCCGCTGTTCGTGCGTCTGATCGGCGCCACGATCGACCGATCGCAGATCGGCAGCCCGATGTCCGACGCCGTGCGCGCCCTCGTGCCCGAGGCAGCGGCTCGCATCGTGCATTGGGCAAATCAATGGCGTCAGACGGTCCTCGGGTCGAAGATCGACTCAGCGGAGTGATGCGTGATGCATGAGCTCTCGATCGCCAGGGCGCTGCTGGATCAGGTCCGACGTCACACGCCGACGGACGCCACGGTGCGTCAGGTGTGCGTGCGCGTAGGAGCGCTACGCGCCATCGATCCCAGGGCCATGGACTTGGCGTGGCGAGCCGCGACCGTCGGCACGTCATTGGAGGAAAGCCAGCTGCGGATCGAGACGATCGATCAGGGTGATGAGCTGACACTCGTCAGCCTCGAGGTTGAGGAGCCCGGGCTGACTTCCGGGGGCACGCCATGCAGATAAACATTGTCGAGAACGTGCTCAAGCTCAACGACGAGATCGCCGGCCTCAACCGTGAGGAGCTCCGCCGGGCCGGCGTGTTCACGCTCAACCTGATCGGCGCCCCCGGAAGCGGCAAAACGATGCTGCTCGAGGCGACGCTGCGCCGACTCAAGGACCACCTCAACATGGCCGTGTGCGTCGGCGACCTGGCCACCACCCGCGACGCCAACCGCCTGGCCCGCTGGTGCGATCAGGTCGTGCAGATCAACACCGGCAAGGGCTGTCACCTCGACGCCAATCAGGTCCGCCAGGCGATGCGCCGGATCGATTTTTCCCGCGTGGACCTGTTCATCATCGAGAACGTGGGCAACCTCATCTGTCCGGTGGGCTTCGACCTGGGCCAGGACGTGAAGGTCGGCATGTTCAGCGTCAGCGAGGGCGACGACAAGGCCGCCAAGCACCCCTACATCGTGCGGGAGGCGGCCGTGCTGCTGCTGAACAAGACCGACCTGCTGCCTTACGTCCCGTTTGACCTCGAACAATTCCGTGCGGACGTCCGGGGCCTCAGCCCGCGCGTGCCTCTCCTGGAGGTCAGCGCCAAGAGCGACGATCTGGCCGGATGGCCCGACTGGGTCTGCGAACACGTCAAGCCAACGCCCCACCACACGACCGTGTCCTGAGAAAGCGCTCCCGCCGCCGTGGATGACCTGCGCCTTCCTAATACGCGTCGCAGTTGATTCGCAGGCGGGTCACTTGGGCTGGTAACTGAACTTCTGCCCGCCGACGGAGGCCTCATACATCAGGCCAGCCTCGTCCATGGTCAACGCGACCACCCCGTCGACGTACTTGGCGTTGGTCCCGACGCCGGACTTGATCGCCACCGCCGTGGCCTGCGCGTCAAAGTGGAAGTTCCCCTGCTTGAAGGCGTCGACGGCCTCCTTGGTCTCGAAGCAGATGATCTCAGTGTAGGCCTGGCCGCCGAGTTGGAAGCCGATCGTCGCCTGGCTCACGTCGCAATACCCCACGACCCTGCCGCGCTCGTACAGCACGCCCTTGCCATAAGCCCCGCCGATGCCCGCGGCGCCCTTGCCGACCGAGGGGAACACGGCGTAGCCCCGGGCGTCGTCGAACATCTTGGCCAGGCCGGGATCGGTCTGGCGCGCCCTGGCCAGGGCCTCGCCGGCTCGGGTCTCGAGGTCAGCCTTGCCCGCCGCTGTGCTCGGCGCCGTGGCGCAGGCGGTCAGCAGGAGCAGGCCGATCAGGCCGATCGTCAGGCAGGTTGCTTTCATGGGATGTCCTTTCATGGTTCGTCCTCCCGGTGCCCGCGCCACGACGACGCGAAGGCGACAGCCCGGGACGCGGGATTCTAGACCAGCATCACCAACAATGTCGCGGGTGCTTCTTTCCCACCCGTGAGGACCACGATGGGCCCCCATGCCACGGCGATTCTGATTCATCAGCACCGGCGGACCGCCGCTGCTCGTCACGCCGAGTGGTTCACGCATCATGCCCAGGGGGATCAGGTCACGGCCGCCGCGGGCCATGGTCGTCACTTGCAGAAGTGCTGGATCGCGGCGGCGACGCCGTCCTGGTCGTTCGTGCCGACGGTCATGTCCGCCGCCGCCAGGACGTCGGCCCAGGCGTTGCCCATGGCCACGGCCAGGCCGGCCCAGCGCATCATGCCCAGGTCGTTGGGCGCGTCGCCGATCACCATCACGCGGTCGGGCGCGATGCCCTGCCGCTCGGCGACCAGCGCCAGCCCCCGCGATTTGTCCGTCCCGGGGGCCACGATCTGGAGCATGTGCTCGTGCGAGTAGGTCAGGCCGACCTTGTCCGACGCCTTGGACTGCAGGATCATCTGCAGCTTGCCCAGCACCTCGGGCCGGCCGAGCACGACCAGCTTGGTCACCGGCCGATCCAGCAGCGGATCGAGCGAGCCGACCGGGTTGGCGTCCGTCTGCCCGAGGCTCGGCTCGCCCCGCACCGCCGTCGCCGCGAAACCGTCGAAGTAGAACTTCTCGTCCTGCTCAACGCCGACGGCCAGGTAACGATCGAGCTTGCGCGCCACCGCGATCACGCAGCGGGCCATCGGGCCGGTCAGGGTCCGGTGCAGCAGCATCTGCGTCGGCGGGCCGGGGTCCATGACCATGGCCCCGTTGTGCAGCACCATGGGCGTGCTCAGCCCGAGCCGGCGATAGACCGCCAGGGCGCCGCGGGCCGGCCGGGCCGTGGCCAGCACCACCGCGATCCCCTTGCGACCGGCCTCGGTGATCGCCTCGATGTTCCCCGGGGAGATCGAGTCATCCGCCCGCAGCAGCGTGCCGTCAAGATCGATCCCGACCATCAACGGCGGGTCCACGGGCAGCGATCGCTTGGACGTTGTTGGCTGATCCCACATGGCCCGGAGATCTTACTCCAGCGACATGAAAAATTCATGGAACGTCTTCACGTTCACCGGACGATTCCGCGGAGCTGCCCGGCGCCGCCCCGGTCCCTGCCGCTCTCGCCGCCCCCCACGCCCCCCAAAGACCGCGTCGGCGGCGCCGTCTGGTTCGCTCAACCAGCGGCGTCGCCGACGCCAGGATGATCCCATCTCTCAATCCGACGCTTTACTCAAACGGGCACGACGAACCCGTACGCGCCGTCGTCAGGTCGTTCGCCGGCTGCTGGTTGATCGACGACAGCAGGCGATCCGACGTCGTGCCCATCACGTTCCCGCGGTGCCACCACATCACGTTGTTGTACGCCACCGTGATCGACTTCGGCGGCGAGCCGAGGCTCAGCGCCAGCTCGGGGTACGAACCCATCAGGATCGCCTTGGCCCGCGCCGTCCGGTCGCCCGTGTCAGGGATCGACACCCGCGTCGCGTGCCCGTCCACGAACCCGAACGACAACGAGCCCGCCTTCTGCTGCTCAAGGTCGTCGCGACTGTCGCCGAACGTGCCCGGCTCGACCGAGAGCACCATGTGGTTGACGCCGCCGCGGGGCATGTTCGGCTCGGCGACGTACACGTTACGCGACGGCTCCTCGGCCGCCTCCAGCGACGCGTTCATCCCGAACGTGTTGATGATGTAGTCCGTCCCCCAGTGATAGTGACGGGGGTTGTCGCGACGGCTGTCCTGGCGGCGGTGGTCGTCGACCACCGGGCAGTCCAGCGACGCGAGCATGCCGTCCTCGCCGTACGAGTCGAGGTACTTGCCCTCGAGGAAGCTCAGCCACGACAGGCTGCGGTCCTCCCACTTCGAAATGCCATCGTCCTCCCATCCGGTGGGGTTCGGCGTCTTCTTGCCGTCGCTGCCGGCCTTGTACGCCGGCTTGCGCTCGTCCGGGGTGCCGATGTTCTTCTTGTCCGCCGCGTAGCTGACCAACGCCACCGTCAGCCCCTTGGCGTTGCCCTGGCACTTGGTCTTCTGCGCCGACATGCGGGCCTGACCCAGCGACGGCAGCAGGATGCCGATCAGCAACGCGATGATCGTGATCACCACCAGCAGTTCGATCAGGGTGAAGCCCGATGA
>JADZET010000247.1 GCA_020850375.1 Phycisphaeraceae bacterium
TGCGGACGGATGGGGAGATGGTGCTCGAGGCGGTGCCGCACATCGGGTACCTGCACCGGTGCGCGGAGAAGATCGGGGAGTCGGTGGCGTATTACCAGTACGTGCCTTACACGGACCGGATGGATTACCTGGCGGGGATGAATGAGAACTGGGCGTACTGCCGGGCGGTGGAGAGGCTGGCGGATCTGCGGATCCCGCGGCGGGCGGAGTTCATCCGGGTGATCATCGGGGAGCTCAATCGGATCGCGTCGCACCTGGTGAGCTTTGGGACGTATGGGATGGACGTTGGGGCGTTCACGCCGTTCCTGTATTCGTTCAGGGAGCGGGAGTACATCCTGGATCTGTTCGAGATGGTCTGCGGGGCACGGCTGACTTACAGCTATTTCACGATCGGGGGATCGACGCATGATCTGCCGGAGGGGTTTTTGGAGAAGGTGGTCGAGTTCCTCGACTACTTTGAGCCGAAGATCCCGGAGTATCACCAGCTCCTGACGTACAACCACATCTACATCAAGCGGACGGCGAACGTCGGCGTTTTGAGCAAGGAGCCGTGCGTGCGGTATGCGCTGACGGGGCCGGTGATCCGGGGGAGCGGGATTGCGTATGACCTGCGGCGGGATAAGCCTTACAGCGTGTATCCGGAGCTGGATTTCGAGGTGATCGTGGGGAAGGGCGAGGTGGGGGCGACGGGGGACTGCTGGGATCGGTACATGGTGCGGATGCTGGAGATGGCCGAGAGCTGCAAGATGATCCGGCAGGCGATCAAGATGATTCCGCCTTCATCGGCGGCCAAGGGGGGGCATCCGGGGGCCGCGGTGGGGGGGTATCGGCTGACGGTGCCGCGGAATTTCAAGCCGGAGGCGGGGGAGGTGTATGTGGAGACGGAGAACCCGCGTGGGGTGCTGGGATTTTACCTCGAGAGCCAGGGTGGGCCGATCGCGTATCGGTGCAAGGCTCGGGCAGCGACGTTCTGCAATCTGTCGGTGACTCACGAGGTGTGCAGGAACGTGCTGCTGGCGGACGTGCCGGCGATCATCGGGTCGATCGACGTGGTGATGGGGCAGGTGGACCGGTGAGCGACGTTCCAGGCGCGTTAAGAAATTAGCACTTCATCGGGCGGTGGGGCGACGGCGGGTCTTGCACGGGTTGTCCACGGGGGAGAATGCAAGATAAATGCAAGGCCTTTAACTTCCTATACAGGCGGGAGTTGCCGGCCCGCGCGGGATCTGAACGAGAAAAACGCGGGAATTTCGGCCGAAATCACGTGAATCCGGGCCATCGGCGGGCCGGGGGCCGTATACTCGCCGTGTTGTGAGGCTCCGTGCCGCATTTCGTGGCGCTGCTGTCTAAATCACATCAACCTACGAAGAGTCAAGGAGCACGCTAATGCTTACTCGCAGCGTTGAGCCGGTCTGGCCCCGGCGTCTGGCCCGCATTTCGTCGAAGGTTCGGGCGGAGAGCATCCGGTTCCCGAATCAGGATCGGGGGCTGGCGCAGGACGAGGAGTGGTGTCTGGTGGAGGTCGAGGGGGACGTGAGGCGGATTCGATTCCATGATTACCACGAGGTGTACAGCGTTCCGGGGCTGTACGAGAACTTGTTCTATTCGCGGCTGCGTTGCTGCTCGCCGAGCCGGGTGACGGGGCTGCTCGGCCAGGTGATGGCGGAGCATGGGCAGAAGATGTCGGAGCTGCGGGTGCTGGACGTGGGGGCGGGCAATGGGATGGTGGGGGATGAGTTGATGCACCGGGGGGTGAAGAAGATCGTGGGGGTGGACATCATCGAGGAGGCGCGTGAGGCGGCGGTGCGGGATCGGCCGGGGGTTTACGCGGATTACCTGGTGACGGACCTGACGGATCTGCCGGAGCGTGACGAGGAGAGGCTGCGCAAGCACAAGCTCAACGGTCTGACGACGGTGGCGGCGCTGGGGTTCGGGGACGTGCCGGCGGGGGCGTTCCTCAAGGCGTTGGACGTGATCGACACGCCGAGCTGGCTGGCGATCAACATCAAGGAGGATTTTCTGCGGGAGCAGGACAGCTCGGGTTTCAGCCAGATGGTGCGGGAGTTGCAGCGGCGGGGGGTGATTTTGACACATGTTTATTGGCGGTACAGCCACCGGGTGAACGTGGCGGGCAAGCGTCTGTACTACCTGGCAAAGGTGGCGCAGAAGGTGCAGGACCTGCCGGACGACATCATGGAGCGGTTCTCGAACGTGAGCCCTGACGGGGGCGATGACGCGGTGAGCGAGGACAGGCAGGGGGATGGCGGAGACGGCGCGTGATCCGACTGAGCGGCGTGAGCAAGACATTTGACGGCGGTCGGACGATGGCGGTCGATGCGGTGTCGCTCGAGGTGGTCGAGGGGCAGACGCTGGTGATGCTCGGGTCGTCGGGGTCGGGCAAGACGACGACGCTGAAGATGATCAACCGGCTGATCGAGCCGAGCGCGGGGACGATCGAGGTCGATGGGTGTGACGTGCGGGGGCAGGACCTGTACGAGCTGCGGCGGTCGATCGGTTACGCGTTCCAGGGGATCGGTCTGTTCCCGCACATGACGGTGAGGCAGAACGTGTCGATCGTGCCGCGGCTGCTGGGTTGGCCGCGGGCGAGGCGGCGGGAGCGCGCGGAGGAGTTGCTGGAGATCGTGGGGCTGGGGGCGGGGACGTTCGCGGAGCGGTACCCGCGGGAGCTGTCGGGGGGTCAGCAGCAGCGTGTGGGGGTGGCGCGGGCGTTGGCGGCGGATCCGAAGTATCTCTTAATGGACGAGCCGTTCGGGGCGCTCGACGCGGTGACGCGGCAGGGGTTGCAGGATGAACTGCTGGCGATCAAGAAACGGCTGGGCAAGACGGTGGTGTTCGTGACGCACGACATTTTCGAGGCGATGAAGCTGGCGGATCGGCTGGCGGTGCTGCATGAGGGTCGGGTGGAGCAGGTGGGTGAGCCGGGGGAGCTGATGCGGAATCCGGCGACGGCGTTCGTGGCGGAGCTGCTGTCGAAGCCGGCGGAACAGTTGAGCGCGCTGGAGAAGTCGGGGAATGGGGGGTAGGCGACGGGTCTGGGGGGGGGGGGGAGCCCGTCGCTGAGGGGAAGACCCGCAGCGCCCTGCGGGACGCAGCGGGGCACCCATTCTGGGGCGGCGGCGTGTTGTGACGCGGAGTCTGTGTTGAGTGGCGTGGGGCATCGAGGAAGAGGTGTTGATGGAACCGGCGTGGATATTCATGGCGGAGCGGTGGGGGGAGCTGTGGCTGCGATTGGGTGAGCACGTGGTGCTGACGGGGGTGTCGGTGCTGGCGGCGGTGGGGATCGGTGTGCCGGTGGGGGTCTGGGCGGTGAACGCGCGGCGGTGGCGGGGTGTGCTGCTCGGGACGGTGGGGATCCTTCAGACGGTGCCGAGCCTGGCGATGCTGACGATTCTCTTGGTGGTGCTGGGGAAGATCGGGTTCCTGCCGGCGATCGTGGCGCTGACGCTGTATGCGCTGCTGCCGATCGTGCGGAACACGGTCAGTGGATTGGACGGGGTGGCGCCGGCGGTGGTGGAGGCGGCGCGTGGGGTGGGGATGACGCGTTGGCAGCAGATGCGGATGGTCAAGCTGCCGTTGGCGATGCCGGTGATGCTGGCGGGGGTGCGTACGGCGGCGGTGGTGAGCGTGGGGGTGGCGACGCTGTCGGCGTTCATCGGGGCGGGGGGATTGGGGCAGTTCATCAATCGCGGGTTGGCGCTGATGGACACGCGGCTGATTTTGTTGGGTGCGGTGCCGGCGGCGGTGCTGGCGCTGGCGGTGGATGGGTCGCTGGGGGCGGCGGCGTGGTCGGCGGGGGCGCGGCGCGCGGCGGTGGGGGTGAGCGCGTGGCGGGCGGCGTGGGGGCGAGGCGTGCGCGTGGGGGCGGCGGGGCTGCCGGTGGTGATTCTGGTGGGGGGGTTTTGGATGAGCTGGGGGGGAGGTGGGGGTTCCGGGGCTTCCGGGGGTGTTGATACCCGGGGCTTGCGCCCCGGCTTGGAGGAAGGGGGCATGCTTCCGGGGGTGGGGGCGGGGGTGGGGGCGGGGGCGGGGGCGCTTCCGGGGGCGGGGACTGTTACGGTGGGGAGCAAGAACTTCACGGAGCAGCTCATTCTGGGGGAGATCGTGGCGCAGCTCATCGAGGGGCGGACGGGGCTGCGGGTGACGCGGCGATTCAATCTGGGGGGGACAATGATCTGCCATGGGGCGCTGGCGGCGGGGGAGCTGGATGTTTATGTGGAGTACACGGGGACGGGGCTGACGGCGGTGCTGGGGGAGGAGGTGGTGAGCGATCGCGGGGAGGCGTTGCGGCGGGTGCGGGAGGGGTACGGCGAGCGGTTTGACGCGGTGTGGCTCGAGCCGCTGGGGTTCAACAACACGTACACGATCACGGTGCGGCAGGAGCAGGCGGAGAAGAAGGGGTGGAAGAAGGTTTCGGACCTGCGCGCGGCGGCGGGGAGGTTGACGGCGGGTTTCACGGCGGAGTTCGCGGAGCGGCCGGATGGGTATCCGGGGTTGTCCAAGGCGTATGGTTTACGCTTCAGGGGGGTGAGGGATCTGGATCCCTCCTTGATGTACCGGGCGATCGAGGGGGATGAGGTGCAGGTGATCTGCGCGTTCGCGACGGATGGTCGGATCGCGGCGTATGGGCTGCGGGCGCTGGAGGATGATCGGGGGTTCTTTCCGCCATACGACGCGGCGGCGGTGGTGCGCGGGGCGGTGCTGGCGGCGCACCCGGAGGTGGGGGAAGTGTTGAATCTGCTGGGGGGGCGGATCAGCGATGCGCGGATGCAGCGGATGAACCTGGCGGTGGATCAGGAGGGCAAGTCGCCAAGGGAGGTGGCGCGGGGGTTTTTGGCGGGGGAGGGGCTGGTGGAGGGGAACTGAAAGGAGTTTACAGGGGTATACTCGTGGCGGGTGGTTACGAGTGCACACGGGGCGGGTGAAGGGCGGCGGAAGATGGGAAGCCGTCGGAGAGGTTGGGTGATCGCGGTGGCGGCGGGGGTGGCATTGGCGACCAGTGCGGCGGATCAGGATGCTTGGGACCAGCAGCGGATTCTCTGGGGGTGCATGCAGGCCATTGAGACGTATCGGATGGACAGGGGGATATATCCTCAGAGTGATTCACAGGGTTCTTGGTTTCAAAAACTTGTTCAGGCCAAGATGCTGACGCCGACCTTTACTCGATTTGGTCTATCCCCCTATGGGATACCATTGGATGCGTATGGTTGGCCGATGATTTACGAGACACCCAACGCGAGCAATGGTTTTCAGGTTGTTCTGCGGTGCGTGGGGCAGAACGGTGTGGATGATGGGGGAAAGCTAGACGATCTGGACAGCCGATACGGGGCGAACGCAGGGTATTGGCACAAAAAAAATTGGCCGGCAGCATACAGGCGGGTCATGTTGTGCGCTGCTCTTGGCGTTGCGGGTTCGCTGGTGCTGTTGGTCAAGTATGGCTTCACGTTCGTCACTGGGGGGCTGATTCTGTTGTGGAATGGCGTGCTTGCCTGGTACGTGATTCCATTTGGATTTGGGGTGGGGGTGAGGAACGGCAATCACGGGCCTAGATGGCCGGAACAGGTTAGTAACAGCGGTGCGGCGATGTTGCTGCTGGGGGTTGTGATGCTGGTTTTTGGGTATTCGACACGGTTCGATCGGGGCAAGACCGGGTGCTGCTCGCGATGTGGATATGACCTGCGAGGGACGTTGGCGGCGGGAGGGACGACGTGTCCGGAATGCGGGGAGGCGGTGGGAGACGACACAGCGCGGAAGCCATTGAGCGAACAGTCAGAGGAGAGGTAGGTGATGCGGCGAGCGACGAGGAACTGGTCAAAGGGCGGGAGGCGGTGGCTGGCGTTTGCGAGCCTGGGGTTGACGGTGGCGGTGGTGGGGATGTGGGGGCGGAGCACACAGACGGATGACACCTTCAAAATGTCGTTGCCCGCGCGATCTGCGCTGGAGTTGGACTCATGCGGCGGGGTGATTCTGGCGTTGGTGATTCGTTATGAGAAGGGCATCGATGAACTGGATCGGGCTCCGTTGTGGTCGTGGAGCTCTGAGTTGGCGCATGGACGTGATGGCGACTTTGGTGCCATGCAATCCATGGGTATTCCTGTGGACTACCCGTGGGATCGGCCGCATTGGAAGCTGGCTCGTGGACGGCTTCCGACCCGTCCGCCGCGGATACCGGTGGGATGGTCCTATACGCAGGTGAATTTCCCTTACTGGGCGGTGGCGTTGGTGGTGTCGGCGCCGTTGGTGGTGGGACTGGGCGTGATGATGCGGCAGGGGGTGCGAGGACGTCGGGGGCGTTGTCCGCTGTGTGGGTATGACCTGCGGGGGACGGAGGGGGAGGCGTGCCCGGAGTGCGGGGCGGGGTTTGAGCGGGTGGTGAGGGTTCGGTTGGCGAGGGGGCGGGAGAAGTTGGGTGAGGGTTGATCGCACGCAGCGCCCTTCGGGACGCTGCGTGGCACCCGAGCGCGGCGATCTTCGATCGCCCGCTAAACGGGGAGGGTGGTGAGAGGTAAGAAAAAACCCCCATTTGGCGGGGGTTTTTTCGTTGAGGGGGGTGGTGACGGGGCGAATTACCGGGTGGCCCAGAGGAGGCCGCGGGTCATGATTTCCTTGGCTTGGGGGACGTCGAAATCCTTGAAAGTGTGGCCCCAGGCGGCGTAGAAGACTTTGCCCTTGCCCCAGGCGCGGGTCCAGGCGTAGGGCATGACGGCGCCGGCGGGGTAGAGGGTGGGGTCGCCGTGCTGGCCGGAGAAGGTGGTGGCGGCCAGGACGTTGACGCCGGGGTCGACGTGCATGTAGTACTGCTCGGTGTCGAGGAGGTCGAAGTCGGCGAGGCCCTTGGTGGTGGGATGGTCGTGGTTGGTGATGTTGACGCGGTAGGTGGGGATGCAGTTGCCGGGGTGGGCGACCCATTGCCCGCCGGTCATGAACTGGTAGCGGGTGTTGTTGCGGAAGCTGTCGCACATGCAGCCGTGCCAGCCGGCGAGGCCGGTGCCGGAGGCGATGGCTTCGAGCAGGCCCTTCTCCTGGTCGTTGGTGATCGTGCCCATGGTCCAGGTCGGGACGATCAGGTCCATCGAGGCGAGCTTGTCCTTGTCGAGGTAGGCGTCGAGGGTGTCGGAGAGTTCGACGGCGTAGCCCTTGTCGGTCAGGACCTTGGCGAAGAGGTCAGCGGATTGCCTGGGGGTGTGGCCGTCCCAGCCGCCGACGACGAAGAGGGCTTTCTTGGGCATGGTGGGGAACTCCGGGTCCTAGGTGTAAGAATGAAGGTGGGTATTGTCGGGGTTGTTGGGGTGGGGTGCAAGGTTGTCTGAATTCAGAGCAACCACGAAGGCACGAAGGGCACGAAGTCGAGGCAGGACATGGATGGGAGAAACGATTCAGTGAATGGTCTGAGCTTCGTGCTCTTCGTGCCTTTGTGGTTGCTTTAGGTTGAATACCCGGGGCTTGCGCCCCGGCTTGGAAGAAGAGAGGGGAGGCACGCAGGATGCGTGCCCTACAGGGGGCGGAGGAGGGCGAGGAATTCGAGGTTGGCTTGCATGCCGCGGGAGCCGCCGCCGCGGATGGGGGAGGGGAGGGAGCTCAGGACGGTGAGGTTGAGGGAGGGGATCTCGGCGAGGGTTTCTTGGAGGACGGATTGGGCGGTGTCGTCGTCGAGGATGTCTTGGCTGTGACGGCGATGGGGCTGGCGGGCGGCGAGTTCGTAGTGGGGTTTGATGAGGGTGATGATGTGGGCGGGAGAGTTGGGTTTGAGCCAGCGCCCGGCGGCGGGGAGCGCGAGGCGCTGAGGGGTCCAGCCGAGGTCGATGACGACGAGGTCTACGCCGGGGAAGTCGGGGGTCTGCTTCCGGGGGTCGTAGTGCAGGGCGTTGGTGCGTTCGAGGAGGGTGACGCGGGGGTCCTGGCGGAGCTTCCAGGCGAATTGGCCGTAGGCGGTGTCGAGGGAGAAGACGTGGTGGGCGCCGTGCTGGAGGAGGCAGTCGGTGAATCCGCCGACGTTGGCGCCTAGGTCGGCGCAGGTGAGAGTCTGGACGGGGAAGGAGAAGGCGTCGAGTGCGGCGGCGAGCTTGAGCCCGCCACGCGAGACGTAGGGGCAGGGGGGGTCAGCGGGCATGGCGATGAGAGTTTAAACGGATTCCCACCCGCGGGAGCGGGTGGGCTTTGGGCTGGGTAGTAATTGCCGCAAGGCGTAACAGACGGGGGCGAACCAATGGGCCCGGCGTGAGTCGAACACGCGACCTCACCCTTATCAGGGGTGCGCTCTAGCCAACTGAGCTACGAGCCCCACGGGCGAAAAGCCCGGATTAGTCGGACAAGTTTACGGGATGGGGGTGGAGGGGTCAACCATCCCGAGCGGGGAGTGTTTCCTGACGGGCGCGGCTCGTAAGCGGCGGGGGGGCGAGGGGTTAGTTTTCCAGGCGGTACTCGACGGAGTAGTTGGGGGATTCCTTGGTGATGGTGATGTCGTGGGGGTGGGACTCGGCGAGTGAGGCGGAGGAGATGCGGCAGAAGGTGGCGTTGGCGCGGAGCTGTTCGACGGTGGGGGCGCCGCAGTAGCCCATGCCGGCGCGGAGTCCGCCGACGAGCTGGTAGACGAAGTCGGAGAGTGGGCCGCGGTAGGGGACGCGGCCTTCGACGCCTTCGGGGACGAGCTTGCGTTTGGCGGCGGCGGAGGCGGCTTGTCCGTAGCGGTCGGCGGAGCCGGCGACCATGGCGCCCTCGGAGCCCATGCCGCGGTAGGTCTTGTATCGTCGGCCCTGGTGGATGACCAGTTCGCCGGGGGATTCGTCGAGTCCGGCGAAGAGCGAGCCGAGCATGACGACCGAGGCGCCGGCGGCGAGGGCCTTGGTGATGTCGCCGCTGTGTCGGATGCCGCCGTCGGAGATGACGGGGACGGCGGCGGGGTCGGCGGCGCGGCAGGCGTTGACGATGGCGGTGATCTGGGGGACGCCGACGCCGGCGACGATGCGTGTGGTGCAGATCGAGCCGGGTCCGATGCCGACCTTGACGGCGTCGGCGCCGGCGTCGATCAGGGCCTTGGCGCCGTCCTCGGTGGCGATGTTGCCGGCGATGACGTCGATGTCGAATCTGGCCTTGACGGCGCGGACGGTGTCGATGACGTTCTTGGAGTGTCCGTGTGCGGTGTCGACGACGATGACGTCGGCGTCGGCGGCGATCAGTGCCTCCACGCGATCGAGCTGGTGGACGCCGACGGCGGCGCCGACGCGGAGTCGTCCGCGGGCATCGCGGCAGGCGGCGGGGAACTGCTCGAACTTGTCGATGTCGCGCATGGTGATCATGCCGACGAGTCGGTTGTCGGCGTCGACGAGGAGGAGTTTTTCGACCTTGTTGCGGTAGAGGATGTTCTCGGCCCGCTCGAGTGTGGTGTCGGGCGGGGCGGTGATGAGGCGTTCGCGGGTCATGACCTGGGCGATGGGCTGGTCGCGGTCGGGGAGGAACTTCATGTCTCGTCGGGTGAGGATGCCGACGACCTTGCCGTCGCTTTTACCGGTGTCGGTGATCGGGACGCCGGAGATGTTCTGCTGGGTCATGAGGTCGGCGGCGGCGGAGACGGGGGCGTCGGGGGGCAGGGTGACGGGGTCGTTGATGACGCCGTTGGCGGAGCGTTTGACCTTCTGGACCTCTCGGACCTGGTCGTCGACGGACATGTTCTTGTGGATGACGCCGAGTCCACCCTCCTGGGCGAGGGCGATGGCGAGGGCGGCCTCGGTGACGGTGTCCATGGGGGCGGAGAGGAGGGGGATGTTCAGTCGGATGCGGCGGGTCAGGCGGGTCGAGACGTCGGCCTGGGCGGGGATGACCTGGCTGTAGCTGGGCAGGAGCAGGACGTCGTCGAAGGTGATGCCCTCGGTGACGATCTTGTCGGCGAGGCTGGGGGGGGAGGTGGGTTGAAGCGGGCGAGGTGTGCCTTCCATGTCCCACAGTTACCGTCGAGGGGGTTGCGCGTCAAGCGCGGGGCGGTGAGGGTAGGCGTGCGGGCATGAAAAAGCCGCCCCCCGAGGGGAGGGCGGCTTGGTGCGGATGATGGCTCGCCGCGTGGGCGGCGGGAGTCAGGGGATTACTTCTCTTCGCACTTGACGCCGCTCTGGTCGGTGCCGCCCTTCTTGGCGATCTCCCAGGCGCAGTGGACCA
This sequence comes from Phycisphaeraceae bacterium, assembly GCA_020850375.1. The sequence continues at coordinate 10,168 of JADZET010000247.1, forward strand.
TGACGGCATCGCCGCCGTTGACGAAGGATTCCTCGAAGAGGTTGTCGTCGCCGAGGCCCTTCTTGTCGCCGCTCTCGAAGACGTTGGCCTTCTCGGCGACGGAGCCGTAGCGGGTCTCGACCTCGAAGTAGCCGTCGAGGAAGCTGGCGTGTCCGTCGTTCCAGGCGCCGCTGCCGGTCCAGGGGGTGCTGTGGATGCTGATGGCGATCTGGTCCTCGTTGTATCCGCCGCCGGTCTGGGCGATGGGCTCGCCGATGCCCTTGCTGAGGTTACGGTCCGAGACCATCAGGCCCTTGGCGTTGGTGTTGCCGCCGGACCACTCCTCCTTGCGGTGGTTCTTGTAGCTGGAGCTCATCTTGCTGGTCCTGTGGATCATGAGCAGGGCGTAGGAGTAGTTGGTGTCGAGGACCTTGGTGCTGAAGTTGGTGCCGGGGTCCCACTTGGCGCGGTCGGCGGCGGTGTCCATGGGGCTGAGGATGTAGTCGGGGCTGAAGAGCTTGCGGTTGAGCATGATGAAGTAGCGGCCCTGGACGGTCTCGCCGTCGCCGCTGCCGAAGGTCGGTCCGTCGCTGGCGGTGCCGTTGTCGGCGGCGATGGTGCTGCCGTTGGCGGCGAGGCCGGGCATGTTGTCGCGGTTGCCGTTGGCGTAGGCGAGCATGCCCTGGTGGATGCCGCGGACGCGGGTGTTGTTCTCCATGCGTCGAGCCTGCCGTCGGGCGGTGCCCAGGGAGGGCAGGAGGATGCCGATGAGCAGGGCGATGATGGAGATGACCACGAGCATCTCGATGAGGGTGAAGCCGAAGTACCTGCGTTTCATGACCAGACTCCTGAATAAGGGATGGAAGATCGCCGGGCGCACGCGCGTCCGAAGAGCTCGATTGTCAGGTGCTGAGCGCGGCGGTGGGGCCGGTCAGCGGGGCACGGCCTTGTGGCCGGGCCGGTTCTGGCGGGTTGTCGTTTCTGGCACCACCGAGGCGGGGCGTCGTCCTGGGCGTTGGGCCGTGTCCAGAGCTTCCGTTGGGAAGCCCACGGTCGAGGTCCGGTCGACGGGTGGGTGGTCCGTGTCAGGCGATGGGGCGCGGGGGAGAATGAGGAAGGAATATGGCGGATGAAGTCGGCCCGTGCGCTGTTCATGCCTGGAGGGACTAGCCCATCCATGTGCACCTTAGCGGCGTCGGTCGGGGTGTCAAGAGGATTCTGGTGGAAAAGGTTGGGATGGGTTTATTGGGATTAGACACCTTGGGGAGAATGGGCGCGGTTGTGTTGTTATATGTTTTATTTTCAGGCAGTTAAGTATATTTTTTCACAAGCCGTTGCGGTGGGGTCGTGGGGTGGGTCAGGAGGGGAGTTGGCGGGGCGGAAATGGCGGGTATCTTGCGGGTCTATGCCCAGGCCTATGAACATTCTGGTGGTTCTGCTGGGGCTGGCGGGGGGATGGATCTGGTCGCGGTCGGCGGGTGAGCTGCGTGGGCCGGATGGGCTGGCGGTGCTGAGCCTGGTCGGTGGGCCGGGGGGCTGGGGCGGGGTGGCGACGGTGGCGGCGTGGGGGGCGGCGGCGGGGGTGCTGTCGCTGGGGGTGGCGCGATGGGTTGGGGCACGGCGGGGGATGCTGGTGGCGGCGATCGCGGGTTTCGTGCTGGCGCTGGGAGGCGGGCCGATCGACGGGCTGCTGCGGTATGAGGCGGGGGATGGGTTGTACTTGCGGATGATGTCGGAGTTGGCGCTGGTGCAGGCGGTGGCGGTGGCGTGGCTGAGCGTTCTGGAAATCTGTCAGCCGGCGGGGCTGAAGGATCGTTGGGGCGGGTCGGTGTGGCGCGGCAGAGCGGCGGTCGGCCTGCCGGGGGGTGTGCTGACGGGGGCGATCGCGGCGGTGGCGGGGCAGGTGCTGATCCGCGACAGTGCGACGCCGCAGGTGATGGTGGGGCTGCTGGTGGGGTTTGTCGCGGCGGGGGTGGTGGTGCGGGCGGGGTTCGGTCGGTGGGGCGTGCGCGGGGCGATGATCCTCGGGCCGATGCTGCTGGGGTTAGGCGCGTACGGGGTGATGGGGTGGCGGTACGACGATGAGCAGGCGCTGCTGCGGGCGTGGCACGCGGGCCGGCTGTCGGGATTGGGGTTGATGCTGCCGGGGCAGATCGTGGCGGCGGGATGGTTAGGGGTGCTGCTGGGCGAGCGGATCGGGCGGCGGATGGGGACGTCGGCGCATCATGCGGGGGGCGAGGCGCCGGGCGGGCGTGGGGGATTTGAAAAATGAGGGTGATGGCACGCAGGATGCGTGCCCTACATCTGGGGGACGGGAGTGCAGGGTCATGGCGACAACTTCACGCGTGGCGTTGGGTCTGGACTTCGGGACGGAGTCGGTGCGGGCGCTGCTGGTGGACCTGGCGGGTCGGGAGCTGGGGTCGGCGGTTGCGACGTACCCGCAGGGGCAGATCACGAGGCAGTTGCCGACGAGTGGGCGGAGGCTGCCGGAGGACTTCGCGCTGCAGGATCCGGAGGACTGGATCACGGCGAGCGTGCGGGCTTGCCGGGAGGCGGTGGGGAAGGCGAATATCGATCCGGCGAATGTGATGAGCATCGGGGTGGACTTTACGAGTTGCACGATGCTGCCTTGCCTGGGGGATGGGACGCCGTTGTGTCTGCGGCCTGAGTGGCGGGAGGAGATGTACGCTTGGCCGAAGCTGTGGAAGCACCATGGGGCGAAGAGGGCGACGGAGGTGATCAACCGGGTGGCGCGGCAGCGGAAGGAGAAGTGGCTCAAGCGGTACGGGGGGATCATCGGGCTCGAGTGGTTCTTCCCGAAGATCCTTGAGACGTTGCAGGAGGCGCCGAGGGTCTACGCGGCGACGGAGGTGTGGATCGAGGCGGGGGATTGGTACGTGTGGCAGTTGGTCGGAGCGAAGGAGAACCCCGTGCCGCCGCGGTCGACGTGCCAGGCGGGGTACAAGGCGATGTGGAACGCCAAGACGGGGTATCCGTCGGCGGAGTTCTTCGCGGCGTGCGATCGGCGGATGAGGCATGTGGTGGCGGAGAAGATGCCGGGGAGGCTGCTGGCCCCGGGGACGCTGGCGGGGGGATTGTGCGGGGAGATGGCGGAGAAGATGGGGCTTGCGGCGGGGATCCCGGTGAGCGCGGCGGTCATCGACGCGCACGCGGGGGTGCCGGGGGCGGGCGTGAGCGGGGCGGACACATTAGTCATGGTGATGGGGACGAGCAGTTGCCACATGCTCAACTCGCGGGTGGAGAAATTGATTCCGGGGGTGGCGGGCGTGGTGGAGGGGGGGATTCTGCCGGGGTTTTACGGGTATGAGACGGGTCAGGCGGCGGTGGGGGATGCGTTCGAATGGTTGAGACGTGTGTGCGGGCAGAAGTTCGAGGTGCTCAGCAAGGAGGCGGAGCAGATTGCCCCCGGAAGTTCAGGAGTGACGTGTGTCGACTGGATGAATGGGTGCCGGACACCGCTGATGGATGGGTCGTTGCGCGGTGGATTCATGGGGTTGTCGCTGGGGCATGAGGCGGCGCATCTGTACCGGGCGCTCTTGGAGGCGTCGGCGTTTGGGGTGAGGTGGATCGTGGAGCTGTTGCGCGAGGGTGGCGTGCCGGTGAAGAAGGTGATGGCGACGGGGGGGCTGCCGCACCACAATCCGCTGTTGGTGCAGATCTATGCGGATGTGTTGGGCGTGCCGGTGACGGTGCATCCGTCGCGGCAGGGGCCGGCGCTGGGGGCGGCGATCTTGGGGGTGCTGGCGGCGGGGACGGAGAGTGGATTCCGGGGGGCGAAAGAGGCGGTGGCGGCGATGGCGTCGGCGGGGGCGGGGGCGCTTCCGGGGGCGCTTCCGGGGGCGCGGGTGGTTCGGCCGGTGAAGGGGAATCGCAAGGCGTATGACGCGGCGTATGCGCGGTATCGGTCGGCGGGGGAGGCGGTGCGGGGGTTGGGGGGGAAGTGAGTAGGGCATGAGTCGCGTGGGGCGGCGTTTGGCGCGGCGATCTTCGATCGCCCGCTAAACGGGCGGGGGGGGCGCGGGGATGGGTGGTTGCGACGGGGACGTCGCGGCTCGCGGGGCTGCGGGGAAAATCGAGGGTGCTATGCTGGTCTGAATGCCAGTGAATCTATTGACGGCTGCGGGGATTGGACGGTTGGGGCTGGGGCGTCGGCGTCGGGGACTTTATCTGTTTGGTCGAGGGATCGGGTTGGCGGCGGCGGTGGGTCTGGCGGCGGGATTGGGGGCGATTGTTTTTCATTTGATGTGCGTGACGGTGACGCATTACGCGCTGGGCGTGGGGGGAGGTTATGAGCCGGGTGGGCCGGTGAATGAGCGGGAGTTTGGGCAGATCTTTGAGGGGGTGGCGGCGGAGGAGGGTGTTGAGGCAGGGGTAGGCGCGGCGGGGGCGCGGGGGGTGGATGCGGAGGAGACCCGGGGCTTGCGCCCCGGCTTGGCGGAAAGCGCGCAGGGGGAGCGGGGAGCGGATGCGTTTGCGACGGCGAGTGGGGAGGATGCGTATGCGGGGGGGGTGCGGTGGTGGCTGCTGCCGGTGATCGCGGGGGTGGGGGGATTGGCCAGCGCGGTGGTGGTTTACACGATGGCGCCGAGCGCGGAGGGGCATGGGACGGACAGCGCGATCGAGGCGTATCACCAGAAGCAGGGGTTCATCCCGGCGATGGTGCCGTTGGCGAAGATGATCAGCTCGGCGATCACTTTGGGGACGGGGGGATCGGGTGGGCGGGAGGGGCCGATCTCGCAGATCGGGGCGGGGGTGGGATCTTTCCTGGCGACGCGATTGAGGCTGCCGGACTCGGAGCGGCGGGTTCTGATGGCGGCGGGGATCGGGGCGGGGATCGGGGCGATCTTCCATGCGCCGCTGGCGGGGGCGATGTTCGCGACGGAGGTTTTGTACAGCGATCCGGACTTCGAGTCGGAGGTGCTGATCCCGGCGTTCATCGCGACGACGGTGGCGTATTGCGTGTATGGGTTGGCGTTCGGGTTCATGCCGTTGTTCGAGGTGCACACGATCCGGGCGTTCAACAATCCGTTTTTGTTGATGCCGTTGACGGTGCTGGCGGTGGTGATGGTGGCGGGGTCGTGGGCGTATGTGCGGGGGTTGTACGCGATCGAGGGGTGGTTCAAGCGGATGAAGCTGCCGCGGGTGCTGCGTCCGGCGGTGGGTGCGGTGGCGACGGCGGTGGTGGCGGTGGCGGGTTACTGGGCGTTTCGGTGGTTTGAGCCGGGGCGGGCGGAGTCGTCGCTGAGCGTGCTGGGGATCGGGTATGGTTTTTTGCAGGACATCCTGGTGGGGCAGAGCGGGGCGAGCGTGGGGCTGATCGCGCTGCTGCTGTTCGTGGGATTAGGCAAGATCGTGACGACGTCGCTGACGATCGGGTCGGGGGGTTCGGCGGGGACGTTCGGGCCTAGCATGGTGATCGGCGGGGCGCTCGGGGCGGTGGTGGGGTTGGCGTTTCAGTGGTGGCTGCCGGGGCTGATGCCGGACGCGACGCACGTGGTGGCGTTTGCGATCCTGGGGATGGCGAGCTTCTTCGCGGCGGCGGGGAAGACGCCGCTGAGCGCGCTGATATTGGTTTCGGAGGTGACGGCGAGCTATCAGCTCTTGCTGCCGGCGATGTGGGTCTGTGCGCTGGCGTACCTGCTGAGTCGGAACTGGACGCTGTATCACAAGCAGGTGGCGAACCGGCTCGAGTCGCCGGCGCATCGGGCGGATTTTGTGATCGACGTGCTGCAGGGGGTGAAGATTCAAGATGCGCTGCCAAGAGTGGAGTTGAAGTTTGTGACGGTGCCGATGGGCGAGCCGCTCTCGGCGATGACGCATCTGGTGACGGACACGCGGCAGACGTGCTTCCCGGTGGTGGACGGGGAGGGGAAGTATTACGGGCTGTTCAGCTTGAGCGACATCCGGGAGTATTTGTATGACGCGGGGGGTTTAGCGGAGCTGGCGGTGGCGCAGGACCTGGCGGACGTCAAGACCAAGCCGCTAACGCTGCAGACGGACCTGGCGACGGCGGTGGGACAGTTCGTGCAGGGGTCGTTCGAGGAGCTGCCGGTGGTGGATGAGGCGCGGCCGGGGGAGGTGATCGGGCTGCTGAGAAGGGTGGATGTGATTGCGGCGTATAGCGGGCAGTTGTTGAAGTTGAAGGGGCCGGGGGGGGGAGAGGGGAAGAAGGCGGGGGGGTAGGGGGGCATTCGCTGGTGACACGGGGATGTGGCATGTCCCCCTTTCTCATCCGACTATTGGCTGACGATGTCGAGGCATTGTTGGGCCAGAGCAGCGGAGTAGGATTCGGCGTCCACGTCGATGCTTGTCAGCCGGTGGCGCCGGACGGAATCTTTGAGGCGTTTGGCGCAGGTGAGCGAGCGGCCGGTGAATTTGTCGATGAGGCACTGCTCCTGCGGGGTGCGAAGCGCATATCTGCTCGTTGTCCGGATCCTTTGCACCAACAACTCGTCGGGGATCGTCAGCCAGGCGGCGACGACGACGTCTGACAGGCGAGGGGCGGCTAATTCCGGCAGGATGGCGGAGCCTTCGAGGATGAGGCCTTGTGGGGCGGTCTGTGAGGCGTGAGCGGTGATGATATTCATGACGCTGGGCCAGACCGTGTCTCGGTAATGGCGTTCGACGTCCGCAACAAGCGATTCAACGGACAACGACCGGTAGTGGTCGATGACGTGCGGGGGGACGGCGTTGGGTGGCGTGGCCCAGGGGCGGCCTGGGTGGCGGGCCAGCTTGTCCGTGGAGCGACAGCTCCAGTCGAGTCGTTCGGCCAATAGGCGGGCGAGCGTGGATTTGCCCGCGTGGGAGGGGCCGCCGACGAGGATGATTTTGGTATGGTTGGGATCGCCCATGGGGACTCTGTGGTGCGGGGAGAGTATCTGGGGGAGTGTGGGGTGCGCGGGATAGTCAACGGGACTGGGCACCGCGAACCGATGGCGGCAGCGTTGGTCATGGGGTCGGCTGGATCATCTCGATCCGGTTGCCGAAGGGGTCGCGGAATTCGAACCGGGCGAAGCCGGGGATGGGAACGGCTTCGTGAAGCTCGATGCCCTGGTCGGTGAGCGTTCGCCGCCAGTGGTCGAGGTCGGAGACGGCGTAGGCGAGATGAGCCTTGGTGGCCCAGCGGTCGACGCCGTCCTCGACGCCGACGTGGACGGCCTGGTCGCCGACGGCGAGCCAGAATCCTCCCCGTGCGAGGAGGCTGTCGGGCTTGGGGATCTCGGGTAGGGCGAGCAGGTCGCAGTAGAAGGAACGGGCCTGGGCTTCGGCGCCGCGGGGGATGGTGATCTGGGCGTGGTGGAGGTGGGTGATCATGGTGTTGAGGGGTTTGGTATGGGTGAGGGGTGTGGCGGGCCGCTGGGGATGAAGAAATGCTCGGCGGCGTGGGTCGGCTATCGCGATTTGACGGCCAGGAGCTGGTCCTTGTGCATGGGGAGGATGGTGACGAGGAAGTCGGGGTCGGCTTCGAGGCGGTGCTTGAAGGGGCGGACGTCGGGGGTCTGCCAGTAGTCGCCGGGGCCGCCGTCGATGAATATCAAGCAGCCGGGGGACATGCGGTCGCGCAGGATGTCGAGGGCGGGGGCGAAGGGGCGGATGCCATAGTCGACGAGGACGAAGTCGATGCCGGTGGGGAGTGTGCGGGCGAAGTCGAGGCCGTCGGCGGTGGTCAGGGTGACGAAGTCGGATAGGCCGGCGAGGCGGAGGTTTTCGGCGGCGAGGGCGGATTTTTCGGCGATGGACTCGACGGAGTGGACGTGGCCGGCGGTGATCGAGGCGGCGTGGGCGAGGTGGATGGTGGAGTAGCCGTGGGACGTGCCGAACTCGACGATGGTTCGGGCGCGTTTTTGGACGATCAGGAAGTGCACAAGCTGGGCGACGGCGGGGGCGAGGGCCTTGAGGCTCATGTCATTGCGGATGCCGGCGTCTCGCTCGCGGCGGTCACGGGCGCGGAGGTCGTCGAGGAGGGCACGCTGCTGGGGGGTGAAGAGGTCTGGGAGGTTCATGGCAGCCGCCTCCGGAGCAGAAAGGATAGCGGGTCATGGAGATGACGCGATGATTCGCCCCATCGCGTGGTCAATCATGGATTGACGGAAGAAACGGTATCCGGCACTGTTTTTGGGGAGCGGCCCTCGAGCATGGCGGCGAGGCGTTGGCGCATGGAATTGGCGTCGGGGGCGCTGGTTGTCGCGGGGGCAGGAGCTGCGCTGGTGGTGACGAGTTCGGGGGATTCGGGGGCTGAGGATTCAGCCGGATTGGGTTCGTTTGTAGGCTCTTCGGCGGGGGCGGCGGCGAGGGCTTCCTTGCTGATTCGGCCGTCGTGGGAGACCTGGTCGAAGCGGACGGGGACGCGCTTGCTTACGCCGCGCTCCTGCATGGTGACGCCGTAGAGGAGGTCGCAGACCTGCATGGTGCGCTTGTGGTGGGTGATGATGATGAAGTGGCTGTGGTCGAGGAAGGTGCGGACGACCTGGGTGAAGCGGTCGACGTTGCTCTCGTCGAGGGCGGCGTCGACTTCGTCGAGGACGGCGAAGGGGGAAGGTTTGGTCTGGAAGATCGAGAGGAGCAGGGCGACGGCGGTCATGGTTTTTTCGCCGCCGGAGAGGAGGCTGCTGGACTGGGGCTCTTTTCCGGGGGGCTTGGCGATGATCTCGATGCCGCTCTCTAGGACATCGATCTGGCCGGCCTCGTCGGGCTCGAGGAGGAGGTCGGCCTTGCCGCCGCCGAAGAGCTTGCGGAA